>JBKPJS010000152.1:0-5751 GCA_046730815.1 Acidobacteriota bacterium | reverse complement strand
GTGCCGACCCACATGATGCCGGCAAAGACGTGTATCCAGCGAAATAGCAGGTTGAGCCACTCACTCAGCGTGGGATCTATGATCATGATGTTCGGCGAACGCTTAGCTCCCGCGATAAGTCGAATAGCCGTAAGGACTGATCAGAAGTGGAACGTGATAATGCTGGGATCCGTCGTCGACATTGAAAACTACTGTCACCTGAGGATAGAAGCAGGCGACGCTAAGCGATGAGAAATACGGTTCAGTATCAAAGACCAGGCGATAAGTACCATTTGACACGGGTCGGTCCACGAGAAAAAACGGTTTCACACGCCCATCGGTGTCGGTCCAGGCATGGCTCAACTCGGTCCAACTCTCGTCGGTGTTTTGTATTTCGAGACAGACAGCAACGCCGCTGGCGGGCGCTCCCCGGGAAGTGTCGAGTATATGAGTCGAGATGGTGCTCATTTTTTTGACAGGATTACAGGTTTTTCATGATTCATCTTGTAAATCTTGAAAATCCTGTAATCCTGTCCAACAACATCTTATATCAATTTCTTCAGGCGCAGTTCGGTAATCTTACTTTGCTCAGCGGCGGCGATTGGCAGTTCCACCGCCACGTCGTGCTCGAGTCGCTCGCGCAAGGCTGAGAGCATCTCCTCAGAGGTTTTGCCCGTAGCGCAGATAATGAAGATAAAGCCAAACTTCTGCTCGTAAGCGCGATTTAGTGTCACCAGTGAGTCGACTGTTTCCTGCGGCGCATTGCTCGTTCCGGCTTGTTCCTGGCCTGACCACTCACGCGATTGTGCTGAAACTGACTCCGCGGCTTTCTTCTCCCCAATCTTTGGATGACTGCGAAACGCCTCGAGCCAGTCGTTCGGTTGCAGCGACCACCAAACGTCCTCGGCAGTTTTTATCAACGTCTCCAGGCTTTGATAAGGACGGCGATTTGCCATCTCCTGCGCCCACCGCTTCGACCCACAACATTGGAGCAACTCTTTCGCTGCTTCCTCGGCAGGGAGTGTGTTCAGCCATGCCAGGTCGTGCGTCATGTTCACTCAGCGAGCGTCCCGTAAACGCGCAAGCGGCTTACTCCGCCATCAGGGAAAATACTGAATCGAAGATGTGACGCGACGCCAGTATCGAGCAACTCCTGATCGAAGAAGTGTCGTGTATGCGCTT
Organism: Acidobacteriota bacterium; assembly: GCA_046730815.1. GTDB lineage: Bacteria > Acidobacteriota > Blastocatellia > Pyrinomonadales > Pyrinomonadaceae > PSRF01. The sequence continues at coordinate 4,590 of JBKPJS010000152.1, read as the reverse complement.
GTAATTTCGTGCGCGGCAAAACAGTGGACCAGGGCGTCGATAAGTCAGTCAGTGCTTCGGCCGTCAGACCTTCAGCGTTGCAGGCCTCGAGTGAACAGCTCTCAGGAAAGTTGCCTTTGAAGTGAGATGTATCCACTTCGATACGATGGATCTGTCCCGGCTTCCCGAGCTTGATAATGGCCCAATCATGACCTGGACCACGCCGGCGCTTTGTCTCCCAGCCGTCGCTCATGTTCGCCGCGCGACCCGGCATGATCATGTTGTGCCGGTGACCAAAAAACATGTCGCTGCACGAGAGTACGAGCGCGCCGTTTTCCGCCGCCGCAAGATCAATGTAACCACCGGCGCGTTTGAGTTGTTCCCAATCAGGCAATACTTCGCCATAAACTCGAAGCCTTGCGACGCCACCGTCAGGAAAAATCTTGAAACGAAGATGCGTGACTCTCTCTTCATACTGGATTGGAAAAGGATTCTGGCCATCACCTGTCAATGGCATCTGGGGCAAGAGCGGCATCCATTGGACCACCTCGCTGGTCAGGTCTTCCTCAGTCGGCAATCCTGAGAAGGTGGCGCCGTCGAGAGAGCAGTGTTCGGGGTAGTTGCCACGAAAGTAGCTGGTGTCGACTACGACGCCACGAACAATTCCGGGCAGGCCGAGACGGATGATGCACCAATCGAAGCCGGGCGTACGCCGTCGCCTGCTTTCCCAACCATCCATCCACTTGCCACGATCGGTGTACTTACCTTCGATAAAAACCGGTGAACTCGCCTTCAGGAGGTTCTCCTTCGGTGCAAAAAAATCATCATTGGCCACGAGCGCCGCCCCACCCAGCCGCTCCGCCGCAAGATCGATTAGTTCAGTGAAGTCCATCGTTATTTTTACAGGATTTACGACGATTGGACATGATTTACATGTAAATCCTGACTAATCTTGTAAATCCTGTAAACGTTCTCTCAAAAGCATGTGGCCGAGTGGCGCGTCCACAAAGTGGCCACCATCATATATCTTTCTTCCGCGAAGAAAAGTCTTTTGCACGACCCCGCTCAGCACTTCCCCCTCGTAAGGCGTAATCTTGTGGCGATGATGCAGCGCTTCCGCGGCGACGGTGAATTGCTGGTCCGGGTTCCAGACCACAAGATCGGCGTCGTTCCCAACGGCTATCGCTCCTTTTCGCGTCTGTAACGAAACTTGCCTGGCTGGATTAGCACAAAGCCACTTCGTCATATCCTGTAGCGTGAACCCGCGGCGGCGCGCTTCGGTCCAAATGATCGGCAGCCTGAGCTGTAGCGAGGCGATGCCGCCCCAGGCGTTCATAAAATCACCGCTCTCTCGCAGCTTCATGTCTCCCGGACACGGCGAATGGTCCGAAACAATGAAATCAATCGTTCCATCCGCGAGACCCTGCCAAAGCTCTTCTCGATTCTCACGCTCACGAATTGGCGGACAACACTTAAACTCCGTTGCGCCCGGCGGAACCTCTTCCGCAGCAAAGTGAAGATAATGCGGACACGTCTCGGCAGTGATTCTTACGCCTGCTGCCCGCGCCCTACGCAACATGGGTATTGCTTCCGCCGATGAAAGATGAACGATGTGCACCCGAGTGCCGAATTCCTCACTCAAGCGGATCATCATTTCAATCGCTTCATTCTCAGCCTCACGCGGACGCGAAGCGAGAAACGCACAGTAGTCAACAGCACTGCCGGCGGACTTAATTGGGCCTTGATTTAAGCGATTAGGAAGTTCGGCATGAACAATCAAGAGCGCGCCCAGCCGCGTAAGCTCGGGCATTGCTTCGCGCAAGTTTTCTTCAGTTACATGCGGAAACTCATCAACACCCGAAGGCACGAGAAAACATTTGAAACCCACCACACCCGCTTCAAACATTCGCGCAAGCTCCGCTGTATTACCCGGCACCACACCTCCCCAAAATCCCACGTCTACAAAACAACTATTCGCGGCACTGTCCAACTTAATCTTGAAACCGGCGAGTGTCGTAGTAGGAGGAACTGCGTTGAGCGGCATATCGACGAGCGTTGTGACGCCACCAGCAGCAGCGGCGTGAGTTGCACTCTGAAAACCTTCCCACTCAGTTCGCCCGGGCGAGTTGATATGAACGTGTGTGTCGATCAACCCGGACATGACCACCGACTCATGGTCCAGATCGATTACTTCACAGTCCGACAGAATTTCAGAGTAGCCGGCAAGAGACACAATTCGACCGTCTTGAATGTAAATTGAGCAAGGCCCGATTATGTCTGGTAGAGCAACCCAACGCCCGCGAATGATGAGATCAGGAACCGGCATGTCGATTCAATTAAATGTTGGCGGTGGCGGCGGCAAGTTCGAAGCCTCACTCACATTCGCCAAGCCAAATACTCGTTCGTAAGCCGTGGCTATTGACGCATAAGAGATTGGCAACACGAGAAATACGCCAACGTAGCAGAGCATCATGCCTGCAATACTCATAAGAGAAGTGAGCATTACCATCGCGAGCAAGCGCCAAAAGTTTGCCATAACGGCCTTAAAGCTCAGCTTCACGGCGTCGAGGCCCGCCAGCCTGCGATCGACTATCAGCGGATAAGCAAAGGTGAACCCGAGAGAGATAACAACGATCACGAGAAAGATCGAAAGGAAGAACAGTCCGAGCATTGCCAATACGCCAAATACGGCCCACGCGCTGGGATCGTCACCCAGCGCCATCACTGACACAATCACACTTACATAGAAGAAAAAATAAATAAACATCACGATCGCGAAGATCGGGACGAAGTGGAGCACTGTTGCGATCAGGCTTGGACCAAAGTAGTCGAAGCCCTTGAACAGCGTGCCGAATTCAATGGGCTCGCCGCGGCGTTGCTTGAAAAGCGTGAGGTATAGACCACACATCATCGGTCCCAACAGTATTCCCGCCGGCACCGCCGATCCGATCATCATGCCAACCAGACACATGCCAACAAACAACCAATACTGGCCTTTTACAATCTCCCATCCGTCCTTAATACATTGAATTGGTTCTACAGCGTTTTGTCGGTAGGGGATCTGCGGTGTCGTCATTTTTGTTTCCTGGGGAACTGTAGTTAAAGCTGTGGCCGCTCAACACGCGGACGTGGAAATCGAAATGAAGGTCTTCCACCCATGTCGACTCGATTCATTGGTATGCGTCGCGGCGCCAGCACGGTTGAGTAGTTGCCTCCGTATGGAGAACGAAAGCGCGTAGAAGTAAACGGGACGAACGTGTAATCAGTTTGCCCGGGATTCTGAAACCAGAAGCCGGTGTTTTTGAATCGCATTCGTCGCAATCGAGCGAGATAACTGGCCATGCCTACCGTTGTTCGGCCACTAAAAAATTCGCCCTCGCCTCGATGTTCACTCCAGAAATCGAAGTTGTCGGTTCTTTTCTTGTCACATTCGTAAACTGAACCGCGAGCAATTGTGCGGCAGTCACCAACAGATCGCCCGCTGAAGATCACCTTGCCGTCGCGAACTGTGATCTCGTCGCCACTCGGCCGAACATCGATCCGGTAGTTTCCTTCGCGAGCTATAGCTGCCGAGATCGATGGTCCAGAGAGCGTAATTGGCGGCACTTCCTTGCTTTCAAACCGGGCGACGTCGAGAATCGCAGACCCGCGCAATAGCTTCACCGAGATCGACTCGTTGGACAGTTGCTCAAACAAGACTTCAGATTTTTCGCCAAGTCTGAGATACATGTCAGGCAAAATTGTAAGCTCAACAAAACTGTGCTCGCCGGTGCGCAACTTGTCACCGGTGTCGAGCTGTGACTTGTCGCCTGGTTGCTGCCATTCTTTAGTGGGCTGGCTTATTTCCACACCGGTTTCCACGAAGTTGACGGCGCCGGGTTTGGCGGAAACGACGAACGGGCTGCTGCTCTGTTCTTCATCGTCAGGTAACTCCACCGACGTCTCCTGATCTTCATTACGCTTCTCAGCCCATGGCGACTGGTTCTTCAGTAACCGGTTCGCATTGACCGATTTGTCTGCGCGTTCACGTGCCCACAGGTCGAATCTGTCTTCGATCTTCGCATCGATTTCCGCGATCGTAACCAAGTCTCCGGATGCCACCGCTTTACGCTTCTTCTTGACTCGCTGACCATTAATCACCGCCTCGCCGTCGCGTACGATCAGTTCGGTTCGTCCACCGGCCAGCGCGTTTATGCGGAAAATGCCGGGTTGAGTAATGAAGACTTCGGCTGCCGGTGTTAAGACCCTGATCAGTTCGTAAGCTTGAGTTATTGAATGGGAGAAGCTTAGCGCGCCGTCCCAATCGTTAGCCAAGATCTCGAGACTGATCGCGCCCTGGTTGAGTTTGAATCTCATCTTATCGTGCTGGTCACTGAAGATCTGACACTCGGTCTCTCCGCCAACGCGCAGATAGTTCCCCGGTTGCAGCAAAAGCTCGGCGTATGAGTCAGTGCTGCTTTTGATGAAGTCGCCTTCCTGCAATTTCAGACCAGGCTCGAGATCGAACTTTCCGTCACCGCGCTGGTACTCGACCCCGCCTTGAACCGAATTAGCTCGCACGCCCGTGATGAAACCCTCGAAACTCTCCTGGCGCTGTGCGTTCATCACGAG
>JBKPJS010000151.1:0-2004 GCA_046730815.1 Acidobacteriota bacterium | reverse complement strand
TTGCTGAACGCGCGGCTGCGGAGCCTGCGGTACTGCCACCAGGAATCACACCTGCGGCAGAGCCGGCGATATTGCCGATCGTGCGGCCAAACATCGATCCGCCGCCGCCTTTCTTGACTGTCATCGAGACGGAAAGCATGTAGTCACAATCCTTCTGTCGTGCTTCAGTTGCTGACGCTGCATTAAGCGGTACGACTTCCACATTTGGTGCGTTGAGGTGACTCGCAAAACTATTCCGCACTGCTTCCGCTGTTTGCGCGGAGTCGCCGGCAATCACCTGGACTTTTGGCAGCACTAAGCCAATCCGAATGACGCCCGGTTTCTTGGCCGTTGTCGCGCTGGTTGTCGTTGCTGAAGCAGTGGTGTTGCTCTCAGGTGGGCGATTGGAGGTCGACGACGACGTCGTTTCCGTGCTGATCCCGTATAATTCCTGCATGTCTTTGGCGAGCGTGTAACCCTCCGGCACGTCGAACAGAGCGGCGCTGAGCGGTTCTCTTGAGAGTTCAAGCACTTCCTGAGTCATAGTCATCGTGCCGCCGCCGGGTTGGTACATGGTCGTAGTCACAAGCAGCGGAAACCCGAGCTTCGCAGTTCCGATAGTTTTTGAACGAATCTCGTCTTTACATCCTGGTTGCGGTTGAACCGGCATGGACTGATACTTTTGCGTTTCACCGGGACATGCGTAGGAGTACTGAAAGTCGATGTACCATCCGTCAGTTTCGATTTTCTGATCTTTGGCGCATGCTTCAGGACTCGCCTTCATCTCCATCGACGTCTTTATATGGCGCGCAGTAAAGCCAAACATCTGCTTCCGCTCACCTGTGTCGGTGACTGTGTTGGTGACGTTAACCAGACCTCCGCGTGGCGGGGATTGAGGTTGCGCCGCCGAACTGGTTGCGCCTCCGTCGCCTGTGGGTGAAGGGCTGGCGCCCTCCGTCGAGGAGATCATGTAACTTTTTGTTTTCTCGTTGAGCGTCAAGGTGCGTTTAAGATCACACTGCTGGATGGTTGTGAATCCCATACCTCCACCCATCTCGTTGCGCATCCGCGGGCCTTTTATGTAGAGAATACTTTCGGTGCTCCCGGTACCCATGCTCATCCGTTGCCGGACCTTTAGATCCGCCGTGGTTGAAGGCTTGTTTGTAGTTTGGCTGTTGGTGACAAAGGCAGCGGCTACATAGATAAGCAGGATTAAACCCGCGGGTTTGAAGATTGCTGTTTTCATGATCTGACCTCCTTGATTCCGACGCTCAAAATTTTAGCCACGAAAAGGCACAAAAGATTGTCTAGTCGTGGCGTGTTAACGCTGAACTCAGCGGCGAGATATTGGCATTAGATTTCGGGAAATTCAAGAGGGCAGAGAGTACAATACGGGCATCATGAATGATGAAAGCTGTACTCATATCGAAGCAATCGATACGATAAAGGATCCGAAGCGTCGAGAATGTGAAGAGTGTGTGAAGATCGGGGATCAATGGGTTCACTTGCGGACTTGTCAAACGTGTGGTGTGACGCTGTGTTGCGACAGTTCGCCAAATCGTCACGCGACAAAGCACGCCGGGACGAGTAAACACCCGGTAATTGCATCAGCCGAACTGCGGGAGCGCTGGTTGTACTGTTACCCTGACGACGCGTTCGCCGAATACTGAGCGAGTTCGACGCTGAGACACGCAGAGAGCGCTGAGGAACCCGGAACGGGACATCTATGTGCTATCTTGTTAATCTTCTGGCAGCAATTTGAGGAGACTGAACTATATAAACTCTCAAGGGTAAACAATGCAGAATCCGACTCGGAAGTGGATCCCGCCTCTATTAATTCTCGTCACTACACTTTTTCTTGTTCACCCAGCCGGGGCTCAACAGGCCTGCTTTACCGCCGAAGAGCGTGCGCGTGCTGAGCAGAGCGCCAGGGTTTATCGAGCACCCGATCCGGGTTACGACCCGGTGCTTGGTTATAACCCCGAGAAGGGGCCACGCCGCGCCGCGCTGTTGGTTGATGAGAAC
>JBKPJS010000150.1:0-7184 GCA_046730815.1 Acidobacteriota bacterium | reverse complement strand
CCTCTCCCCGAGCCCCCGAGAAACGATGTTGCTGGTAAGGAGGGAAGCACTGGCCAGATATAGAAACGAGCAGGATGACGAACGGGACTATTATTCCCGTGAGGAGCGCATGAGACGCGAAAACGTTGGCGGCGGTTACGGTTACGACGATTCATTCCGCGGTCGTCGTCAATTCGATACCGAGCAGCGGCGGTCCGATTATAACCGCGGCCGGTTTGGCGAACGCGCTGAATACAATTACGACGAACCACGCTACGGCGATTATCGCGGCGGCTTTAGCGACGAAGGAAGGCGTAGTTCGCTTGACGAGGTGCGTAGTGGTTTCTCAACACAAAGGGGTCGAGATTACTACGAGCCAGAACGTTCACGGCTACGCTGCCGCGACATCATGACTCGCGATTTGGCGGTAGCCACGCGTGACACGACGCTTACTGAAGTCGCGTTGATGATGAAGCAGGAAGACACAGGCGTAATCCCGGTAGTTGAGTATGACGTTCGGGGTGGTAATGGCAGAACCGAAGGCTCGGAAAGAAAATACGAAGGCCGTAATTACACACGTGGCAAACTAATTGGCTTAATTACCGATCGCGATATAGTCGTCCGTGCTGTTGCCGACAATAAAGATTGCGCGAGCACTCGTGCCGAAGACATCATGTCGGTTGATATTCACACAGTGCGACCGAACGATCGCGTTGTCGATGTGATTGGGAAGATGGGAGACAAACAGGTACGGCGCATTCCGGTAACTAATGAGAATGGCTATCTGGTCGGAATGATCTCCATGGCCGATATCGCAGTCGAGACGCGTCAGGACCGCGAACTTTCAGATGCTCTGGAAGAGATCTCGAAGGGTTCGTCGTTCTGGAATCGGATCTTTGGCTAATCTTTTCGCTGCGGATTACACGGATGATTACAGATTGGATCTGTCTTCATCCGTGTAGATCCGTGGCTCTTTTTCCCGTATTCTTTCGCAATGCGAAACTTCGATCGTGAGTTCTCGCTGATCCGAACGGATCGGCGGGTCGTACCGTCTGGACGGCTGTGGAATCCGGCCGCGGATGTTTATCGTGTGGCCGATGGCTGGGTCGTGAAGGTAGACCTTGCCGGTATTTGTTCTGATGAGCTGGAGATCGAAATACGCGATTCGGTCCTGACTCTTCGCGGCTGTCGCAAAGACACACATTACCATGAAGGCTTTGTCTACCATCAGATGGAGATCACCTATAGTCGTTTCGAGAAGTCCATCGAGTTTCCCGATCGAATCGAGGGCGCGTCGGTAAGGCGGGATTACAATGATGGATTTTTGATCATCAACTTGCGGAGTGAACAAGGTTAAGACTCATGCCGGAAACTTCTGAAAACGCGCCGCCAGCCACCGAAACCGCTGCCGGACAACAAACACCGCCAAGCGAAGATCTGAGGTTTTCGACCCAGTCCAAGGGCGAACCATTCGAGATTTCGGTGCTGGCCCTGCAAAATCTTACGCTCTTCCCTGAGACCGTTGTGCCGCTCGGCATCGGCAGGCCGCGGTCGATAGCGGCAGTTGAAGCAGCACTTGCGACTCCGGAGAAACTACTCGGTTGCATGACCGTCCATCCCGATCGTTCAGACGATACCGACGCCAAGTCTGCGGATCTTTATGAAGTGGGCACCCTCGTAATGATCAAGCGGATGGAACGCTCAGGCGAAGGAATGCGGATCATCGCCCAGGGAACGGAGCGCATTCGAGTAATCGAATGGAAACAGGAAGATCCGCATCTCCGCGCGCTTGTCGAAATCCTGCCGGAACCTCGGACGGTCGATGCGGAACAGGTCGAAGCTGCAAAACGCAACCTCCAGCAGATGATCCAGGAGGCTTTGGCGTTACTGCCCAACGTGCCTCCCGAAATCCGAATCGCTGTGCTCGGTTCGGTTGATGCTACACGGCTGTCGTATTTCCTCGCCTCAATCCTAACTCTGGGAGTCGAGGAAGAGCAGAAGATGCTCGAAGCAAACACTGCTGACGAGCTGGCGCGTTTGGCCCACGCCAGTCTCGCTCGCGAACTGGAGATCATGCAGTTGCGCTCGAAGATTGCTTCGGAAGCGCAGACTGAAATGGACAAAGCGCAGCGTGATTACGTTCTGCGCCAGCAGATGCGCGCGATCCAGAAGGAGCTCGGAGAAGACGAAACGGGCGAAGCCGCCGAGACGGAGTTGTTGCGAGAGCGCCTGGAGAAGGCTGAGCTACCCGAAGAAGTGCGTGCAGAGGCTGATCGTGAGTTGAAGCGGCTGCAACGTCTGCCTCCAGCGGCGCCTGACTATCACGTCATTCGCACCTATCTCGAGTTTATTCTGGAGTTGCCGTGGCTGAAGTCGTCTGAAGATAAGTTGGAACTCGCTGAAGCACGACGCATTCTTGACGAAGATCATTACGGTCTCGAAGACGTCAAGGAACGAATCCTCGAGTTTCTTGCAGTAATCAAACTTCGTCCGGACACGAAGAGCCCGATACTTCTGTTTGTCGGTCCGCCGGGCGTTGGTAAAACTTCGCTCGGTAGATCGATCGCGCGTGCGTTAGGCCGGCAGTTTGAAAGAATGTCGTTGGGTGGCGTACGCGACGAAGCTGAGTTGCGCGGTCACCGGCGCACGTACATCGGCGCGATGCCTGGACGCATTATCCAGTCGATCCGGCGCGCGGGTGTGAACAACCCCGTGCTGATGCTGGATGAAATCGACAAGCTCGGAAATGACTATCGCGGCGATCCGGCCGCGGCGCTGCTCGAGATCCTCGATCCGCAACAGAACAACACGTTTCGCGATCATTATCTCGATCTGCCGTTTGATCTATCCCGGACTTTCTTCATCGCCACGGCCAACCAGCTTGGCCCAATTCCAGCCCCACTGCGCGACCGCATGGAGATTATCGGGCTCGCCGGTTATAGCGATCGCGAAAAACTCGAGATTGCGCGCCGTTACCTGGTCCCGCGACAGACCACTGAAAACGGATTGAACAACGCGCAACTCAAGATCGCTGATGACGCGATCGAGTTGATCGCGGCGCGCTACACACGCGAGGCAGGCGTGCGGCAGATGGAAAGGAACATTGGCAGCATTGCGCGCAAGGTGGCGCTGAAGATCGCGCAGGCACAAGCTGAGACGGTTACCGTCACGGCCGCAGATCTGCGCGAGTATCTTGGACCACCACGTTTTTATCCGGAACAGGCGCGCAAGGAGTTGCCCGCAGGCGTTGCCACTGGTATGGCCTGGACGGAGATGGGCGGCGAAGTTTTGTTTATCGAAGCGACGCTGCTACCGGGCGGTCGAGGTTTGACCATTACCGGGCAGCTCGGCGAAGTCATGCAGGAGTCGGCGCGCGCGGCACAATCGTACCTGTGGTCACACGCGTCGGAGTTTGGGATCGTGCCGGAGGTATTCAAAGACTATGGAGTTCACCTGCACGTGCCGGCCGGGGCGATTCCGAAAGATGGTCCAAGTGCCGGCGTGACGATCACTTCAGCACTGGCATCGCTGTACACGGGCAGGCGGGTTAGACCAGACACGGCGATGACCGGCGAGATCACGCTTTCGGGACTGGTGTTTCCGATTGGCGGTGTGAAAGAGAAAGTGCTCGCAGCGCATCGTGCAGGCATACGGCGAATCATCCTGCCGAGCCGCAACGAAGCCGACGTCGACGACATTCCTGAAGATGTCAGGAATGAGTTGCAGATAGTGTTCGTCTCGAAAATCGGCGAGGTGCTCGACGCCGCGCTCGAAATGCTCGTGGCAAACCCACCACCTCCCGTGGTCATCGATTCCGCCCGCGGCGGACGCCAACCCGAACCCGAGCCACTCTCCGTTAAAGGCTAGCTACGAAAAAGCACAAAAAGCACAAAGCGCACATTCAACTCATTTGCGCACTTTGTGCTTTTTTGTGGCTTACTTCTTCGTTTACGGCAGCGCTTCGATATTGAAGAAGAACTTGAACGAGCCGGTCTGCTGCACTCCCAACACGAATTGCAGGTTGATGCTCGCCCCCGGCGCCAGCGGCGTACCCAGGGTTATCGTCATGCTGCTGTTGTTACCACCACCCAAAGATTGAGCAGGCGGTTGCTCCAGCGTCGTTCCCTTAACCGTGACCGTACACGGTGTCGTGGCAGATCCGGTAGACGCCAAACAAGTGGCTGCATCCGTGATTCCGTTGACAACCACGTCCGTGGATGTCAACGCCCTCACATCCGCAATGCCTCCCGGCACCGAGATGGTACTGATGTCCACAATACGGACGCGCAAGCGAGTCACAGGCGCTCCGGTGTTATTGACAAAGCGTCGTCTCACTGCAAGCGTGCCATTTTGTGCGTTCGGCAGCGACGGCGTCAGATCGCGGAAGCGGTTCGGCGCCGCTGGTCCTCCAAAATTCGAGTCGAGCAACAGCACGGTAATCGCGTCATTACGCAGACGCGGATTGCTCGAATTCTCAGGTCCGGGCGCGCCCAGACGCTGGCCCGCAGGAGTTACTGTGGCCGTTGTATCGGCGAAGACAAAGTCGTTGGCATTGTCGTTCGTGTCAGCCGGGAAACCACCCGTCGGGCATGGACCAAACATCGCCGGATTTCCTTTCTTGCCGCACTGGTCACGATGATAACTGTACTCCAGCACGCTGCCGCTGAGTGGCGTCAGGGTTGTTCCCTCACGTAACAGGTCACAGTTGCCACCAGCATTGCCGCCAAAGCCGACGGCATCCAGACGCGTCACCGACGAGATATTAGCTACCGAAGCCGTGTTGAATATCGCGACGTTCCTGTCACTCTCGATATCCGCCGAGAGCGTTTGATCGCCGGCCGCGGCTCCTGTCCCTCCGTAGTTAGCGAGACTATAAGCAGAGCCGACGAACAGGTAATGCCCGCGGGCGGGAATGACCGTGCCGTTTGGAATTGTGCCGATGAGAATTGGCGTCGCACTGCAATCAGCTCCCATCTTGAACAATCCATAACCACCGGACTCATCCGAGGCCGCGATCGTGAGTGGCGTATCGCTGTTGTTGTAAACCTCAACGAAGTCGTCACCCGCTCCACCCGGTCCTGAAGTACGCAACTCGGAGATCAGGAACGTGCCGGAGGCGTTGCCTTGTTTGATCGTGCCGGTCGCCTCACCATCGACAATCACCGCATTAGTCGGGTTCGACAAGATGAGCAGGAACGTCTCATCGGCTTCAGGGGCGGCTCCGTCAGCGAGAATGTTGACGGAGACCGTCTTGAATTGTTCGCCGGCGCCGAAATTCAGGAGTGTGTCAGGTACGGCCGTGTAATCGACTCCGGCCACTGCGTGATTAGGATCCGGCGGCTGATCGGCCGTCTCGTAATGGACCGAAGCTCCTCCTGCCGGCGCCGGGGACGATAGTGAAACCGTGAATAGCATCGGCGCGGAACCCGAGGCGGGCTCGTTTGCCTGAGCGTCACTGATCGACAAGTTTGGATTGAGTAGGATCGGTGTCTGCGTCGGCTCGTCGACTCCACCGGTGGCCGGATCGTCAGTCAAGACGCTCGTGAAGTTGGAACCGGAAACCGTACCTTGATTCGAAACAAACGCACCACCGAGATACGGGCTGTTAACAGTTACCTGGAATTGAATGTGCACTGTCTTGCCGCCCGCGAGTGTCCCGATCGAATGGCTAACCGTTTCGCCGGCTAGCGGAGCGACCCGTGGCCTAACAGTGATTCCGCCACGAGGCTTCTTGCCCTCCTGCTGCTGCTGCATTGCGCTGGGTTCTCGTTGGCCCACGCTCTTGTTGACCACAGGTGTTGTCTGCCTCAACTTCAGGATTCCTAAGACGCTGCCTGGTTGCGCTGTAGCAGCCTCACTCGTGATTGGGACGCGAGGCTCCCCAAGGGTCGAGTTGCCAGATATGGGCGACTTCGAAGGTTTCATGGCTAGGTCGCGAGAGAGCCCCGGCCTGGCGGTTCGCATGCGAGCGTGGTGTGCGACGCTGCGCACCGGTGTCAAGTCTTTCGAGACGGTATGGTTAGGATTGGCCTGCGCCACGATGATCGTATCGCGTTCGACATTTGCCTGCGCTATGCTGGCGGGAAGCGAGCAGCTCGTCCATACGGCGTTCGCGCCGTGGGTATTTATCTGGGCTCCGCCTCCGCCGGCTCCCAGCACCTCGGCGGGGTTTTGGCTGCGAACATAAGTCTGCATCTGCGCGTCCGTCGAGGGGTTCGGCGAAAGGCCGACGATCCCAAAGGAGTTCGTTGTCGTGCTCGTACCCTCCTTACGGAAGGCGATGCCGTCGAACTGGAAGCCCCCTCCGTTGTTGCTCCCGGTCGCCGTGTTCCCGCTAACGTTCACGCAGACGGTGGTATCAACGGCTGTGCCGGCGGATGTCCCCGAGTCCACGCGGATCCCTGGCCGCGCCACCCCACCATCAGTTGGCGCAGCGACTGTGTTGTTTTGGATTCTTGCGTTGAGCGTGGCCTGACTGTTGGCCAGGTAGTAGATCCCCACCCCGGTGGTGCTGCTAACGTTGTTGCCGGTCGCAATCAGATTGAGGATGGCTGAGTCGGCGGTCGAAAGGTCCGCCAGAACCTGTTTGTCGGCGCCGCCGCTCATGCCGAACGAGCCGCTCAGTTGGCTCTGCGGCTTCACCACGTTGTTGTTTGCGGTCGCGGTGAGGTTGTAAGCACCAGTGGAGTTGATCGAGAGGCAGTTCCCCTTGTTGAACTGGAGCGGGTTGGCGACTGTGCCATTTCCGTTTATCTCGATGAAGCCAGTGCCTTTGCCCGGCATGGTAACGAGAATGCAGTTTGTTCCCAGCGGGTTCGCGAGGCTCTGTCCGCGAATCAGGTTGTTGTTGATCTGGAAGACGCCGGTCGTAGTGTTCGTACCGAAGTTTCCGGCTGGAGCAGCAAGAGACGTCACATTCCCGCCTTGCACGACGATCCCGGCGCCGTTCGGGAAGTTCTGGATGTTGTTCCCGTTGAGCTCGCCCTTTGTAATCGTCGCCGCTCCCGACCCGGAACCGAGAGCCTGAACTCTGATCCCCGATCCTGCCGAGCTCGCCGCCGCCGTGGCGCTCGTGATTGCGTTGTTCGAGATGTTAAGGTCAGCGAGCGTTCCGCTGTTGTTCAGGATGTCCACGCCGTGCTGGAACGGGGTGGAGAGGATGTTGTTCGTGATCGTGACCGTTCCGTCGACGTTGTTGATGGTCG
>JBKPJS010000149.1:0-3007 GCA_046730815.1 Acidobacteriota bacterium | reverse complement strand
GCTGTTACTTGCGCGGCAATCTCTCCTTTTTCAGCTTTAACGACCTTGACGCTTACGATCGGCGTTACTTCTGTCTCGGCTTCCGCTCCGGATCTTTTCCAACGCCAAATGATCAGCACGGCAAGCAGCACGACCAGCACTGAACCGGCGATCAGAACGATGTTTCGCTGTCGCACTATTCGCGCCCGTCGCTGTTCTGCCAAAAGCCGATCGACTTCTTCATCCGGGATCTTGTTCGGGTCTTCACTCATGTCCATTACTGTCCGGTTGCCTGCCGCAATCGTGCCAGTGCTGTTTGATAATCGAAGATGGCCTGATACAAAGCAGTTCGTTGCGTGACCAGAGTTGTTTCCGCGTCGGTCACTTCAACTATTGGCGCTTCGCCGGCGCGATAACGCGCGATAGATGCCGCCACATTGTCTTCTGCTTTGGCGACGGCTTCGCGTGCGAGGTTGATCCGTACCGTAGCACTCTCTGCCTGGAAGCGTGCGGCGTAGAACTGTTGTATAAATCCGCGTAAGGCCACAACTCGCTCAGTCTCGGCGACCTCAGCGCGCAAACGCGCCTGCCGTTCCCGGCTGCGACTCGCTCCCCAGTCGAAGATTGGTATGTTCAAACTAACAGCCGCCGATACGCCGCTATGCTCTTTGAGTCGCGGACCCTTTAATGAATCAGTATCAAAACCACCATTCAACGAGTAAGAAAGTGACGGCAGGCGGTCAGCGCGCGCAATCTTGATTTCCTCTCGCGCAGCGCGCAGTTGTTGCTCCAATTGTGTAAATTCAGGTCGACGAGAGATGTCATCCGCTCTGAACTGCTCGTACTCAGAAGCAACGGGAAGCGCCAGTGCGAGATCAGTGGTCGTAATCGGCCGTGTGAATTGGTATCCGACGAACACGCGCAAGGCTCCGGCTGCGATTTCCTCGTTTACGCGTGCGCGTTCCAACTCGTCGCGACGCGTCAGTGTTTGCAACTGCGCGCGCGTCAAATCAACGGGTGCCACTTCGCCGCCGCTTAACAGCAGTGAAGTGATGTGTTCGAAATCTTCAGCCGCTTTTAGGTTTACTTCCGCCGCTCGATGTTCTGCGTTTGCGAGCGCGAGGCCGTAGTAAGTTTCAATCACTGCCTGAGCCAAAGCGCGTCTGGCAACCTCAGTGCCCGAGCGGGCAGCGGCCAACAGCGCGCGATTCCTGGCGAGACTCGCGCGTAATCTTCCCGCGACATCAAAATCTCCGGAGACGTTCACGAGCGCTTCATACGCGCCGATCGCATCGTTCGCGATGAAACTTGGGGCGCGCGGTTCTCCGGGCGGCAACCCGAGAGCTGGTGATGTGTAGATGTAACTCAGCGGGACGCTGACTTTCGGCAGAAACGCAGCCTGCGCTTGTCGTAGATCTTCGGCTGCGATGCGCTCGTTTAATGTTGCGCTTTGGAAACTCGAAACTTGCGCATTTGCGAGTCGCAAAGCATCGTCAATGGTAAGTGTACTGGTAGGATTGGAAGTCTGTGCCTGCGATGACAAAGCAAGACAGACCATCGCAAAAAACACTAGAAGGGGAAATGCCTTCGTTCTCGGCTTGTTCGACATACTCGGTCTATGGACCAGCCGAGTATACGCGCGATTACCTTAATGGAAGATTAATAGGCATGAAACTGACGCCGCTGCGGCCCAAATCAGTGGCGTGATTCGAGGATGTAGCCTTCACCACGCCGTGTGTGAAGTAGTTTGGTTGAGCGGCTGCCATCGATCTTTTTGCGCAGGCGATTCATGTAAACCTCAATCGCGTTTGAGAAAGGATCGAATGAGTCGTCCCAAACATGCGCCGCGATCTCCGCGCGCGAAACGAGTTGCCCGGCACGCCGTGCGAGATATTCCAACAAAGCATATTCCTTCGCCGTCAATTGCACTTCATGATTGGCCCGGAAGACACGATGACTAGCTGAATCGACAATCAGATCCGCAACCTCGAGGACGTCTGGACGAAGCTGCGAGTCACGTCGAAGCAAAGCGCGAATTCGCGCGAGTAGTTCCCGAAACGAAAAAGGCTTGGTCAGATAATCGTCAGCGCCTGCGTCGAATCCAGTGATGCGATCGTCAATGGTTGCTCGCGCCGTCAGCATCAGGATTGGAGTTGCATTACCGCGCGCACGCAGTTCGCGACAAACCTCAAACCCATCACGCTGAGGCAGCAACACGTCGAGCACAATCAAGTCGTAATCGTTGATTGAAGCTTGGTAGAGAGAAGCCTCTCCGTCGGGTGCTACATCAACCGCGTAGCTTTGCTCGCGCAATCCCTTGGCGATAACGTTCGCCATTCGGGGTTCGTCTTCGACGAGAAGGATTCGCATTTCAGCTTCAATTTTACAGGATTTACATGATTATCAGCATCGACATGTAAGTTCTCAGTCATCCGGAAGTGCGGCGCGGAAGAGTGGCTCACCCGCGAGTGACGTGTAGAAACCAAAGACCACCAGCGCGAGCGAGATGATTAGTGCGAGTACGAAGTCGCCGGCGTACCACGCTGTGAGATCGGATGTGATCGGCTGAAAGATAAGCAGGTGCAGAAAAAATATCGCCGAGATTGATGCAAGCAAACCATAACGATACAGCAGCCAAACAACGAGCAACGCCGTGAGCCAGGCGAAAGGCATTTCGGCAGCAGTTTCATGCGTTAAACTCAGAGTTACCGCCATAATCACCCAAAGCGCAAAAGCGGCGAGTCGCTCTCGACGCAGAATGATATACATCAACAGCAAAAAGAACAGCAGCATGAACGCTTGAAGAAGACCAGCAAAGATTTGTTGCGTGATGCCATGTACCGCTGAGCGAATTCCCATCAGTCGCGTCGCGGGAGAATCGATCCAGGGAATGGAAGGTGGACTACCTAACCACTGCGGCACCAGTCGGCCAAGATAGAAGTAGCACAGAATCATGCCGAGGCCGAACATTGTTCCGATCAATATGTCTCGCCCGACAAGTGGATCACGAAAACCTCCCGCCAGAACG
>JBKPJS010000148.1:0-5911 GCA_046730815.1 Acidobacteriota bacterium | reverse complement strand
CCTCGCTGCCGTACTGAGCTAGCGCTGTCGTGGTACAATTTGCGCATGTCAAAAACCGTTACCACATTAGACCAGCACTCATCCGTTGCGCTGCCACCTGAAGCGCTTGATGCGCTTGGCATCGAGGCTGGTGCAGAACTGGAGGTCGAGATTGTGGGGCGTGCGTTGGTGGTTCGCTCGGTCGAGGAAGCTCGGCGTTCTGCCGAATTCATAAGCACCTTCGAGTCAATCCTCGCCAAACGCCGAACCGCTTATGAGGAGTTGGCAAAGGGTCCTGACCATAACACCGGCAGATGATTTTCCCCGACAAGCTTGATGTGCTTACAATCCATGCACGATTGATCGCCGAGACTGGTGGCACACAAGGTCTCAGAGACGAAGGCCTACTCGAATCAGCTCTTACCGCTGCTAAGAATCGCCGCCACTATGAAACCGCCGATATTGTGAGTTGTGCTGCAACATACGCTTTTCACTTAAGCCAAACGCATGCCTCCTGGATGGCAACAAGCGCGTTGCGGCCGCCATGACTGAAGCTTTTCTCGAAACGAACGGCTTCGAACTTACAATGGTGAACGAGGAGATCGTTAATTTCTTTCTCGCGATAGCCTCTAACAGCTTAAGCCGTGAGCAAGTTGAACAACGAGAAATAAAGTTAGGCCAACAAATTAAGGCCGTTCTCCGTTCGGGAGAACGTGGCCGAACGCGCCTTCGGGAAGGGCTCTCCATGATTCGGGATCTAACGTACCGCGCGACATTAGTTCGTGTTACTCAATTGACGAGGGCCGCTCATGACTGCTAAACGAACTGCAAAGACTAAACGTCCATCAGTTGCGATCGGACACGTCATTCTTCATGCACGCGATGTGGCAGCTTCGGCAGAGTTTTACAGCGCGATTGGTCTACGCCTGATCGTTAAGCAATCGAAGTTGGCCATTCTGGAACTGCGCGGTGGAACGCATTTGCTCTTGTTCGAGTCGAAGCGCAAACCAAAGGCTGGCCCGATCCGATCGTTTGATTTTATGGTCGATGAAATTACGTCCACGCGGGCTTCACTCGAAGCAGCGGGCATGGAGTTAAGTCCGATTAGAGACGATCGTATCTCAGGACATCAGATGTTTGAGGTTACTGATCCTGATGGGAACGCAGTCACGATCTTATCGAGCCATACAGAAGGGCGACCAGTGTGATCGTCATGCTTGACATTAGTTGCGAGCGGCTCTCAAAAACTTTGCGCTGAATCTATTCAGCCCTTAACTTCTGGTAGCTTCTTGAACCCCTTCTCCAATGCCTTTCGCAGCCGATCAACCGCTGTCGTCGGATCCCCGGGGAAAATCGGATCGGTATACAACAGCACTTCACCGTTGCGCGCATCCACTATCCCAATCTGTAATCGTAGATAAGCCGGAGTTCCGCCAACCAGTATTCTAAACGCAGTTTTGCCGCTCGTAAGTTTTTTCCCCTCGCCACGAATGAAAACAACCGCGTCTGCACCCTTCTCCAAATTCAGGTTCAACACCTCGTCGCCCATCGAGAAGCGACCTTTCTTAACGTCGCTGCGCTTCTTCATGATTTTAGGCAATAGATCGTCAAACTTGGTTTGGAAGTCAGCAACGTTGTACTTCTGCTGAGGGTCGCCCGCCACGGATGCCGCGGAATTCGCCAGAGTTGTGACGTTTTTCTTTTTCGACAAGACTTCAGCGATCATCGCTTCTACCCGCGCGCTCAAATCGTCAGACTCAGCGGCCATGCCTTCCGGGCCTTTCATGCTGTCGCGGACGACATTCACTTTCGCCGGCATGACAACGACTCGACGAATTGTCGTTTCTTTCGACTTGATCTTCGGGTGAAGAAATTGGGCACGGACCGGGTGCGAGCCGCACACAGTCAGCAGTACCACCAGCGCAAACATCTTTAGCACGATAGAGCGAGCACTCATTTCAGCTTCTCCTTTAACGCTTCAATTCGTCTTTGAATTCGCTGCCGATCGATCGCTGAGGGCGACAGCTCAAGGTACTTCTCATATTCGGCAGCGGCATCGCTTCCTCGTTCGAGTTTCTCGTAAAGCATGCCAAGCCCTCGATGGGCCACCGGCACCGGATTCTCAGCGTTCAAGGCACGCCGGTACAACTCTTCGGCCCTTTGCTGATGTCTTTGCCAGTTGTCCTTACCCGCCGGCGTCGCAAGCAGTTCGCGCTCCTCTTCTTCCGCTGTGCGCTTCACGCGTTTCTTCGAGGCATCCTTCTTCGCGCTGTTCGTCAATTCTTTTTCGGTTAGCTGTGGCGCACGAGGCCCGAGCGTGCGATAACTTTCCGCTAACCAAAACAGATTTTCCGAATCCTCATGAAAATCTACCAGGCGCTGCGCGAGGTAAACGGCTGAACGAGCGCGTCCGGCATTGATCGCCAACTGAAGATCGTGCCGCATTACCGCTTCCATGTTCTGAAAGTAGGCCGCGCGCTCTCGATTAAGCTCCATCTGATGTGTCACCCTGTCGGCGCGCGCGCCGAGATAACCACTTAGATATTTAATTCGCTCATCGAGCGACGGATGGTCGTTATAGAACAGTCTGATATTCTCGCCTTCGATGTCTTTATCCAGCAGCTTCATCACGTTGACCATTTCTTCAGGCGAGTATTCAGCGCTGATCATCATGTCGATGCCTTTGAGATCAGCCTCGCGTTCCAGGTCTCGGCTGTAGCCGTAGATCGTGGCTATCATGATGAAGGGAGCTACGGTCGTCGCAGCCATTATGACGGCTCCAACAACGCCTCCGGGCGCGTACGCGCCCACCGCTGCCATGACGTTCATGGTGAGAAACTTTTTGCGGTTGCTGCGATTGTGCATATACGTGTGTCGCCGCATCACGTGCGTCAGCTCATGTGCAATGATCGCTGCCAATTGCGATTCGTTATCGATGAGAGTCATCAATCCAGTGGTGACGTAGATCGAGCCGTTCGGGAGCGCAAAGGCATTCGGCTGCGGGTCGCGGAGCGCGCGAAATTTCCACGATACTCTTTCGAGCACGAGCTCTCGGGGAATCAGCGATTGCCCGACGCGACGCAAATAAGCATTCGCCGATTCGTCTGCGAGCACGAGGCCGTCGCGCTCAAACCGAACGTCGAGCAGATCCGCCTGTTCAAGCGCCTCCAAATCGACTTCGCCGAACTTGAATTGTTCATTGACGGGCGCAGGTGTGGCTTCGACTGGCGCAGTTTTCTTTTGCGCGCGGGCAACAGGACCAAGTGAAGTGAGTACGATGCAGCAGTAAAGCGCTGCAACGATCAAATTTGTGAGCTTGCGGGGGAACATAGCAGACAATTTCGAGAGCCGGTAATGTGACTTGCGTCAAAACAGGTCCTAAACGATACAAGCTGGCTCGTCAGATGTAAATGTAAATCTCTAGCCGTAAGAACTTTGCCTCGAAAGTCCGATTGGTTGCAGGACAATTGCCACAAAGAAGCACAAAAGGCAGTAAAACCAGCGAAAACTATTTTGGGCTTTTGTGCTTCTTTGTGGCTGAAATACTTTTGAGGCAAAGCCAACCGTAGGAGTAGATTTCGCTACGCGCCATCGATTTACTTATACGTCTTGCCATTGTGTATTACCCAACCTGCGGCGTGCCTGCCTTGTGGGTCATGGTGGGTCCAATGGATGACCCCGCCTTTCGCGTTCCAGACATACTCGCCGCTGAAGCGAACACTGTCGCCTTTCTCAAGTCCGTCGATTCGCGGGGCGATGTCGATGTTGTGTGCAAACAGGAGTGACTGTCCTGACGCAAGCTGAACGATGAATCGTTGGTGTCGCGAGCCGTCCAGATCGTCTGGCAGAACGCGAACCACCGTGCCCTCGCCTTCGACTTGTATGTCGCTTGCTTGACTCGCGAACGCGCGGCCGATGGGAGTGTCATCGACGACCGATGCCGTCCCTGGTCCAGTGGCCGAGTCCGGACTGTCGCTCGAGATGAGGAACGCTTTGTTAGGGCAAGTTCCGACGGAATTCCCCTGGGCCTCCGTGACAATGGAGAACTGTGGTGGCACAGGTGACCCGGCGCAGATGATGTCGCCGTTTTCGGGCTGCTTTACTAACAACTCAGCCCCGTCGCCGCAAGCTGAATTGCGCTTGTATCCGACGACAACCATGCCCTTCGGGACAGATGAAAGTTTGCAGATGATCGGCGGCGGTGATGCCGTGCGCGTTCTGCGCCCCGATTTTTGAGCGATCGATCCGGAAGGAAGAAAACAAAAGAGCAGCGATAACAGCAGTAGCTTAACAAGTTGTTGCATTTGAGATCCTCGTTGGGTTGTTGAGGTTGAGGGCGAGACGCGTTTTAAGCCAAATCCAAACTAGCAAATCCGGCGCGAAATGATCAAGCAGATCTTCTTACGTAAGTCTTCCAGCCACAAAAAAGCACAAAAAGCACAAGCATTTCCGCTGATTTTGTGCCTTTGTGCTTCTTTGTGGCGGATTTAGACTATGGTAATACGCCGCCACCGCTACACTGCGGTGTGATCTTGAAGCTGGTCGAACGCGTTTGCCCGTCTGCGCTGGTAACAGTAACTGTTGCCAGCATGTATGCATAAACCTGTGCCGAGTTGTTTGGTTCCCACGGCGCTGACATAGGTGTCGCATTGGTCCATGAGAAATTGTACGGCGACTGCCCGCCTGTAGCTTTGGCAGTGACGGAGAATGTGTCGCTGCACCGATTAGTGGGAAATACCATCGACAAGTTCAGCACCGTAGTTGGCTCAACGCCGGTACGATCGTCAAAGAGTTGCACCCAACGTCCGTCGAACCCGCCATTGGCCGCTGTGTACCACGCGCCAGCGAGCCACGTACCCCCCTCATAGTTGGTCGAGCTGCTCGTAATGGTGCCAGAATGGGCGAAGAAGTCGTGCTGCCACCAGAAGGAGTTATGCGAATTGAGGTAGCCGCTGGCAGCGCCGCGCGATCGTCCGTAATCGTCCACGCCGGTCCCTTCGAAAGCTGGGAAAACGTCGCCGTCATAAAAAGCTTCCGAATTCAGCTCGGCCGAATAGGTGCCGGTGAACGCCTTTTTATACATGAAGGCTTCGTCGGCACCCACCTGATCCGACTTTCCAACATCACGCGAAAAGACGTAGAAGCGTTGCATTCCCGCGGGCACTTCCGCCTGCCCCGCCTCATTAATGATTGGACTCTCCAGGAGGACGTCCAAATAACTGCGCGACAGCCAGTGGGTGGACCATGGGTTCGTCTGCGCATGAGTAGGCAGGATATCGGCGATGTCTTGCAACTCGTAAGTGATACGCTTGGTTTGATACCAGCGCACCGTGGTGCCGTTATCAACTCGGCTCGCCATGTTCGAAGCCGTCGTATAGCTCAAAGGCTTTGCGCCCCACGTGTCAACGGCCGCTTGAGACCCTTCGGGCACGAAGACGTAGTGAACATTCTTACTGTCCGATTCGGGGAGGCTAACCTGCGCGTCAGAAAGCGAGTTCATTTGCGTAGCAATTGTGCTGTACGGTGTTTTGACTTGCCACAGCGCGTGCCCATGGTAGCCGTAAGAGGCGCCTGTATACCAATCCCAGTCACTCTCATCGCCCTGCCAGATCAAGATGTGCTTGCCCGTCGCCGTGGGCATAAAGTTCAGCCCGCCGGCGTCGTAGTAGCGGCGGATGAGCTGCTCCTTGTGCATCGTGGTTGTGACGTGATTGACGTACTCGCCGCCTGCACCCGGCGTGCCGGTCACGCCGCGCACTGAGATTTCGACGCGCTCCCAATCGTGAATACCGCTGCCGTCTTTGTCGGCCGCGTTGTAGATGTGGTAGAGCAGCATGACGGACTTGCTGCCGCCTTCCATGTATTCGACGAGCGCGGTGTAGAGAGTCGGGCGGATGCGCCAGCGATCGTAGGCGCTTGGCCCAGTTGCGGA
>JBKPJS010000147.1:0-3544 GCA_046730815.1 Acidobacteriota bacterium | reverse complement strand
TCGCTAGATTCGAGCGTTAGCGTCACATCAGCCACCGCTACGCGATGGTCGTAACTGACAGTTAAATTACGCGCCTCTAACATCAAGAAATCCTGTAAGCTTGAACTCGTGTAAAATCCTGTCTAAGCCCTCTTCAACAGGTAGATAAACAATGGCGCACCGATTAGCGCAGTAATTGCGCCAACCGGCAGTTCCCTCGGTGCGATGATCGTCCGCGCCACCGTGTCAGCAACGATCACAAAGAGCGCACCGCCAAGTGATGCTGCCGGAATGCTGATCCGGTTGTCGCTGCCAAGCGAAAGCCGCGCGAGATGCGGCACCACGAGCCCGACGTATCCGACCGATCCACTAGCCGCGACTGAACTTCCCACCAGCAAGCTCGCCACGATAAAGACCACTACTCTCACGCGACCAACCTCCACGCCGAGATCGAATGCATCACGCTCACCAAGCATTAACAAATTCAACGAGCGCGCGTTGAGCGTGAGCGCCAGCGTGCCGGCAATCGCAATCGTGATAGCGACCGGAAGCAGTGCCTTGCTGCTCCCTGAGAGATCGCCTAAAAGCCAAAACGTGAACGAACGAATTCTCGTCGCGTCCATCAACGTAGTTACAAAAACGATCACCGATGAAAGAAACGTCGTGACGATCACTCCGGCCAGTATCAAACGCTCGGGCGTCGCGCCAGCACGGCCTCGCGCGAGGCGATACACGGCGAGCGTAGCGAGCAGCGCTCCCGTGAACGCCAGCAAAGGACGCGTCCATTCGTTCGCACCAAAAAATACGAGCGCGATCATTGTTCCGACCGCAGCACCATTTGAAATGCCGAGTAGATAAGGCTCGGCCAGCGGGTTTCGCAACAATGACTGGTAACCGGCGCCCGCAGTCGCAAGTGAGGCACCGACAGCCGCAGCCAGCAGAATTCTCGGCAGGCGAATCTGAAACAGAATGTCGAACTGATCCCGACTCAGCCCGCACGGCGTCGTGCCGAAAGAAGCCAGCGCACACAACGAAGCTCGCGCAGGCAGTTGTTCACTTCCAATCAACGACATGAAGACGATGGCCAACAGCAGCGCCGCTGCCAGCAGTGCGCAAGACACAAGAGTCTTCCGCAAGGTGACACGATTCTGACCGGCGATGCTGGATGCCGTGGTGATCATTGCTTAAACGCTTCGGGGTGAAGTGCCCTGGCCATTTCTTCGAGTCCATCTACCGCTCTCGGACCAGGACGCACCAGATGATCGTCATTGATCTTATACACACGCCCTTCGAGCACTGCGGGCGATTGACTAAGTGCTTCGGTGACTGTCGAGTTTCCGGTGCCCATCGAACCACCAGTGGGCAGGATAATCGCCTCCGGTTTTGCAGCCAGCGCCGATTCATTGCTGTACTTGGGCCATGCGCCGGGCACGTCCGCCGTCACGGAGACCCCACCCGCGCGACGAATAAGATCGGTAACAAACGCATCGTGACCTGCCGTGTAGAGTGGTTCAGCGGATAATTGATAAAAAACCCTGACCGGCGGTTTCTGTTTGACTGCTTCCTCGACGGCGCTCGCGCGCTCGCGCAGCTTCTGCACGAGAAGTTTTGCCTGCTCGTCATGATCGAGAATAACGCCCACCTGCTCAATTGAGCGGAAGACTCCGTCGAGATCGTGTGGATCGGTGACAAAGACTGCGATGTTCTGGTCGTGCAGTTGTTGGGTAAATACTTCGAGCTGCGACGCTGTCGAGATCAGGACGAGCTGCGGTTTCAAGGAGATTATTCGCTCGAGGCTGGGATGAAGCGTGTCACCAACTTCAGTCACCGACTTTGCTTCGGCGGGATAGTCACAATAGCTCGTCCGTCCCACCAATCGATCACCGGCGCCGATCGCAAAAACGATTTCGGTCAGGTTTGGGGCGAGTGAGATGACGCGGTCGACCTTCAACGGCAGGCTGACATTGCGACCTGCATCATCTGTAATCTTGCGAGCCGTTATGATCTCAGTTGGAGGCTGCGGAGTAGTGCAGGCAGAAAGCAGTATTAGATAAGCAAAGAAGGCCAGCCGCGAAAACCACTTGATTTTGAGATGTGACAACAAAAAAGCCCCACGAAACCTTCTGTTCTCCGAAAAGGAAACAGGGCATCAGTGGGACTCGGGAATAGTCCTGAGGCGGCCTGAACACCTTTGCGCGAGTGTTGAGAAGGCTGCAAAAAACGTCTTGGGCAGGTCTCCTGGCTCAGAGAAAATTCTCATCACAGTGGCGCGACCGCGCGGGATTCACACCCGCTTCCCTATTCTCCCCTTGTGGGGCACCCAGACGTTTGATTACAAAGATCAGTTCCAAATAAACGCGCGCACACTAACACGAGGTTGCACAAATTTCAAGCCATCCCACAGATTTCACAGATTGAATGAACAGTCTGCGTAATCTGCCGATGGATCTTCTTTGTGGCTTCCAGTAACATGCGTGGCAAATGATCAAAACTGTCGAGTGGACAAAAGATGGCATACGCATGTTGGACCAACGGCTGCTCCCGTCTGAAGAAACCTACCTGGTATTGCGTTCATACGATGAAGTGGCGGAAGCCATCAGGAAGATGGTGATTCGCGGTGCGCCGGCAATCGGCGTCGCGGCTGCCATGGGTATCGCGCTCGGTGCAAGTCAATCGGTGGGAACTTCGGTGGCTGATCTCGACGACGACTTGCAATACATCTGCGACGTGATGAGTAGGACTCGTCCCACTGCCGTAAATCTTTTCTGGGCCATCGAACGGATGCGCGCGGCTTTTCAACGAAACAAACATCTCAAAGATGTCGAACAGGTTAAGAAGGCGTTGATTTCCGAAGCGCTGGCAATCTTTGAAGAAGACATCGCTGCCAATCGAGCGATCGGGCATCACGGTGGTCCACTGATTCCGGACGGCGCCACAGTGCTGACACACTGCAATGCCGGTGCACTAGCCACCGCGGGCGACTATGGCACGGCACTCGGAGTTATTCGAGGCGCGCGCGATGCCGGAAAGAAAGTTGCCGTAATTGCAGACGAGACCAGGCCTTTCCTGCAAGGTCTCAGGCTCACAGCCTGGGAGTTGGCGAAGGACGATATTCCGGTAACCGTGATCACAGATAACATGGCTGGTCACGTGATGAAGAGTGGCAAGGTTGATGCGGTTGTGGTTGGCGCGGATCGCATCGCTGCTAATGGCGATACAGCGAATAAGATCGGCACTTACATGGTAGCGGTGCTGGCACGAGAGCACAGCGTTCCGTTTTATGTAGCGGCTCCGTTAACAACACTCGATCTATCGCTTGCGTCAGGTGAGGAGATTCCGATTGAAGAACGCGACTCGATGGAGATAACTCATATTCGCGAACATCAACTCGGGCCGGAAGGTGTTCAGGTTCACAACCCGGCATTTGATGTGACCCCAAATCAGCTCATCACCGCGATCATTACGGACAAGGGTGTAGCGAGGCCACCGTTTGTCGAGAGTCTGAAGAAGCTCTTTGAGCCGCAGATGAACGCGGATAGCGCAGATCAGACAGGATGATCTGCAT
>JBKPJS010000146.1:0-2693 GCA_046730815.1 Acidobacteriota bacterium | reverse complement strand
CCACCGCCGGCGTTTACCTATTGAAAAGCGCGGCACGATTGTCGAAGCGCCATCCGATTTCATGTTGGTGGTTTCTTACAATCCCGGCTATCAATCGATACTGAAAGATTTGAAACAGTCGACACGGCAGCGGTTTGTCGCTATTGAGTTTGACTATCCCCCACCGGAAATGGAAGCCGAGATCGTTGCGCGTGAAGGCGGAGTTGATGAAGGCACTGCGCGCGATCTCGTCTTGATTGGACAAAAGGTGCGCAACCTTCGCGGTCATGGTTTGGAAGAAGGTGTTTCCACGCGACTCCTGATTTATGCTGCCCAACTCATCGCACTCGGCATTCCTCCTGTCGATGCCGCCGACGTGGCAATGTGCTCGCCTATTACCGACGATCGCGAACTGCAACGCAGCATCCGCGAGATCGTAACCACAGTGATTTAGAATCTTCTGAATCTGTGTAGTCTGTGGAGAGTTCATCCACAGATTACACAGATTTACCGAATCATGTCTGAAGAGCAACATCAATCCGCTGAGCGCCAGTCGTTTCTGGAGCTCACACGCAGCCTCACGGGCTTGCCGCTCGATCACGCCGCGGCAGTGCTCGAGACGAGCGCTGCGATTGCAAGCGTATCACTCCGCGCGGGCATCGAGTTTCTCCGCGCCGCCCCGGCGGCGTCGCACATTTTGCAACCGGCGGAATTGCGTGCCTGGGGAGACATGGGCCGGCGCATTGCAATGGCCGACTACGAATCCGCAATTGCATTTTTTGCTCACGGCGTTGAAGCACTCAGAGACGTTTCGCCTGAGCTTCGCTCCGCTGTCTTCGTGTTGTGCACACGACAGATGATTCTCTCAACCGTGGTCGGTCGCGAGACTCTCCATTCGTTCCCATCCTTAGTTGCTGAAATAAACGACGACGAACTGCTTCGCGCCATACTCGACGTCGCCACTGAGATAGCGCGACGGTCCGCAAAGCACAGCGCCGAACTTCTCAATTCCAGCAGTACGGTCTCGCGCGCACTCAACAGTTTTCACGATCCAAATGTGACTTCCGCAGCGCTCTCCCTCGCAGGCGCTTTCGCGACGCGAGCCGGCGGGATTGCGGCTGACGCATGGTCCACAATTCCGGAAGCGTTGGCCCAGCTCTCACCCGCCGACGCAATACGTCTGCTTACCACCACTCAGCACTTCCTCGAACGTGGCGGCGGAGCCGCTCTCCACATTCTGATGGCAGGCGGAGAGATTCTGCGTCGTGCGCCTGAGATTTTCGACGAATGGATCGCGCTGCTGTGGGTCGTGTCCACGCATGGTAACGCCAGTTTGGTGGCCTTCGTTCGCAGCAGTCCCGGATTCGTTAGGTTACTGAACACTGATATTAACCGCGCGGCCGTGATCGAGCTTTCGCTTCGTGTGCTGGCTCTTACGAAAGAGATTGCTGGAGTTGATAGTGAGGCGGCATTAGCGTGTTTTCGCTCCAGCTCGCGCGCGCTGCGCACTGTTTCGATCGAGCAGTTTGAAGCGTGGGCGCGTCGTGGTCTTACGTCGGGCCGCACCGATGCGCGCGCACGGCGCAGTTATTTCTCACTCGAAACGCGTGGGAGTTACGAAGCGTTGCTCAGCGGGAGCGCCGGGTTGGCTCTCGACTCTGTCCAACACCTGCTTCGGCTTTACGTCGAAGCTTTAACGGGACGTGAAGTTGAGATTGCTCCGCTGGCAGCCGTGCCTGACGAGGCACGCATAGACGATGGCCGCACAATTCACCTGCCGTCGCTCGTGAATGAATTCGGCGACGACGATCTCGATTTCAGGTTGTACAAAGTGCTCGCAGCGCATGCTGCTGGACAGATCGAATTCGGCACTTACGAGCGTGGCGGAATGTTGCCCGCGGCGTACGCGGCGATTTCCGCGGCTTACGCCAAAGAGAACGTCGATGCGCTGGATGCGTTTGCGATTCCAGATGAGATGCTGCACGTAGACAAAGATCGCGGAGAGGCGCAAGAAGTCACAAACCAGACAGGCTATCGCGATGTTCTTAAACTGTTTCCGTTGCCTCAACTCGCACGCCGCGTTTTTGGAACGCTCGAAAATGGTCGCATCGATCGCCGGCTCAGACGTGCGTATCGCGGTCTGAGTCGCGATCTGGATTTGGTTCGCCAGCACCTTAGCCGCGGCCGTCCGCGCGTAGCAGAGTTGCCCAGCTCTCTCGTTCCTTTCGAGTTACTTTTTCAAGTCACGATGCTGGGCGGCGCGCGCGATGACGCTCGCAATTATTACAGTCAAATCGTTTCGGAGCTTGAGACGATCGTCAGCGATTATCTTTCACGCGAGCACACAACAGTCGCCGACACGCTGATGGCCACCAGTCGTGTTTACGATCTATTTCAATCGGTAGTCCCGGTTGATGATTCCGTGCAGCAGGTCGAAGCGCCGGAGGATCAGTCTGAGTCGGAGGACGATTCCGCCGCAACTGAAAGGATGAAGCAGCGGGAAGCTGAGCAAATGCCGCAGCGCCGTGATGCGCGTGAGTTGTTCAACGCCTGGAATGATCCTTCGGCGGAAGGCGATCCTGACGAACTTGCCGGCGCCGAAGCATGGTCCGAAGCTGAGACTCCGGAACAGGTTCTCGCCGAGGGCGAAGTTGCTTACAACTACGATGAGTGGGACCGCGAGCTGACGGATCACCGGCTGGGCTGGTGTCGCG
>JBKPJS010000145.1:0-2028 GCA_046730815.1 Acidobacteriota bacterium | reverse complement strand
CGAGGAACGTGCTGTTGACCAACCCCTTTGCATGAATGGTGTAGACGACTACGCCTGCACGTTGCGCAGCATCGATCACGTGATCGAGTTTGTCCCGCACCGAAGCAGCGCGTGGTCCAGCATCGAGCAGAAAACCATCGGAAACGAAAAAGGCGAGCTTGCGACCGGGCGCTCGTCCTAAAGAACGCATCGCGGATTCGAGCGAGTTGTAGGTGTTTTGCGTGATATTCGCTGCCTGCATGAGCACAGCTCGCGCGCTGTTTTTAACCTGTGTTTCGCAGGAGGCGCGAATGAGCGCCAATGCAGCCCGCGCTTTTCTGAAAGTATTCGATCCTTTCATGCACTCTTGAACGTAGAAGTCGAGTACCTTGCTGTCGGTTCTGTTCGTGTCGATCGTGAGCGCCATGTACTCCGTCATCTTCGTTGCGTTGCCGTAGCTGTAACCCTCCGCGTCGTAGAGGCGTGGAATGAGCCGGGCCAGGGCAGCATCGAGCACCGCGCGGTTGCTAGTGAACTGTTCGAGAAACCCAATCTGTCCGCTTGCAGAGAGGATCGCAACGTTGTCCCTGGAGCTCATTTCGCGGTCGAGAAAATGCTGGAGCATCATTCGCGTGCGATTCATGCTGTCGGGTGACAGATGAAGGTCGTCAATGAAGAAAACGATCGTGCGGCCCGGAACGGTCACTGGACTTGCGGGTTTCACCGTCGAGTCAGCAGGATTGCTGCCGAGCGTCGCGAGCTCGCGTTCTCTCGCACTGCCTGCGGCGACGCGCTCGAAAAACGCCACCGGGCGCGGTTTGCCGTCCACCACTAATTCAAACTGATCGCGTTGCAGACCTTCGACAAAGTTGCCCTTCTTGTCGAGCACGGTGATGTGTGTTTGGACGAGGTCGATATTGGTGCGGAGGACGTCAGGTTCTTGTGGATTCTGTGGTTGCTGGGCGCTTGCCACAGAGCAGATCGTGACGAGCAGAACGATCAAGTAGAACTTCATGGTTACTTCTCCCTGGGACAGGTTAGGGCACCGCGATTATGGCCAGGAAACGGCGGGCTGACAAGCAATCCCATCCACCGATTCCACAGATATTTCTGTGTAATCTGTGGATGGCGTTTGTTTGTGGCTACGGGCGTTTGCCCCACACGGGCGGCGGTGGCTCCTTCGGAGAGCGCTCGACGGGACGCTCTTTTAACAGACGCATCGCCTCCTGCACGGCGCGTTCGAGTTGCGGATCTCGACCGGCGATAACGTCCTTGGGCCAGTTCTCAATATCAACATCCGGCGCGACACCTTCGTTCTCCACTGCCCACTTTCCGTCGCGCGTGAAAAAGCCACCGCGCGGCGCGATCATCGACCCGCCATCGATGAACGGTGGCGTATCGGCGGTGTGCACTAGACCACCCCACGTTCGTTTGCCGATCAATGGTCCAATCTTGCGCCGCCTGAACATGTAGGGCATCAAGTCGCCGCCTGACCCGGCCATTTCGTTAATGATCATGACCTTCGGTCCCCAAATACCTGCGGCGGGACTGGTGAACGGGTAACGATCGCCGGCAACATTGTTGAAGTAGCCGTCGAAATCGCGCTGCAAGATGTCGACGATGTAGTCGGCTGCCGACCCGCCGCCGTTGAATCGTTCGTCAACCACTACACCTTTCTTGTCCTGCTGTGAAAAGTAGTAGCGATTGAAGCTGTTGTAGCCGGGCTGACCGGTATTGGGCAGGTACACGTAAGCGAGTTGGCCGTCAGAAAGTTTTTCAACCAGACGCCGGTTTGATTCAACCCATGCTCTCGTGCGCAAGGCTTGCTCGGACGCGACAGGCACGACTGTGACTGTGCGCGCACCTTCCATCGACGGAGTCGTGTTCACGGTTAATGTCGTTTGACGATTCGCCGTTCCATCCAACAAGCGGTAAATGTTGTCGGGCGCTTTCAGCTCGATGCCGTTGATCGCAAGAATCTTGTCGCCTGTATAGACGTTTGCACCAGGCGTCGCAAGCGGCGAGCGCAGATCCGGGTTCCAACTCTCG
>JBKPJS010000144.1:0-5610 GCA_046730815.1 Acidobacteriota bacterium | reverse complement strand
CTTCAAACGACTCAAAGATGTCGCCGGTGCAACGCGGTCTATGCTCGAGACAGTGTCGGCGCTGGAAGATCGTCTGGCTGCGGTGCTGTTTCGAATGCCGGAGGACATGGAGAAGGATCTCGGGTGTTTGGAGAAGTTTTTGAAGGATCTGCCGGCAGACACACCCGCTGTGTTTGAGTTTCGACATCCCAGCTGGTTTGACGACGAGGTGTCAGCTTTGCTTCGCAGTCAGAACCGCGTGCTTTGTATTTCAGACAGAGACGAAATGCCGATGAACCACATCGACAAAACCGCGGATTGGGGTTACCTGCGTTTGCGGCGCGTCAACTATTCAGAATCAGATCTGGTGGAATGGATCAAACGCGTGCGAGCGCAGGATTGGAAAGATACCTTTGTATTCTTCAAACATGAAGACGAGGGAACTGGTCCAAAACTCGCGGCCCAGTTCCGCCACATATTTACACAGATCACATAGAACAGATTTACACGGATCCGATCCGTGTAATCTGTGGTTAAAAATTACCGCTGCACTCGTCATGCCCGCAGTCACAATCGAGTTCGATCGTGCCGCCGGAGCCTTCACACGAGGCGCTGCAGTACTTGCCACCCTCTTGCGGTGGGCAGGTACAACTCGGATTCTTGCACGTTTTATCGTCAGCCATGAGATCCTCCTGAGTGATTTGGGGTGCCTAGAGTAGCACACTAAACCACTTCCCTCGCAATCTCGGCTGCGACGCGCGCGTTGTTCTCGAGTAACGCGATGTTCGCTCTCAAGGTTGCGCCTTCACTACGTTCAGCCATTTGACTCAACAGAAACGGCGTTAACGCAGGTCCTGCGATCCCCTTCCACTCCGCATCCTCCAAAGCTGTGGTTAACACGATCTGTAGCTCATCTGCCGGCACCTCAGACTCAGCCGGAACAGGTACAACAACCAGCAGCGCCGAATCGATTCCGAGAGCTCGTTGAGCTTGAAAGATGTTGAGAACATCAGCAGGTGTTTCGACGCGCGCGTCTGCCGGCAAACCACTGCCGCGCGAATAAAAAGCGGGGAGCTCGTCGCATTGATAACCGATGACGGTCACCGCGTGTGTTTCGAGCCATTCGCGAGTTGCATGCAAATCAAGAACGATCTTGGCGCCGGAGCAAACAACGATGATCGGAGTGCGAGCAAGTTCCGGCAGATCCGCGGAAACGTCGGGCAGTGAACCACGATGAACTCCACCGATTCCGCCGGTCGCAAAAACTTTGATTCCCGCGCGATGCGCGATCCAGATCGTAGAGGCGACAGTCGTCGCACCGTTCCAGCGTTGTGCGACCGCGAGTGAAATGTCTCGAGTGCTGATCTTTCTGATGTTTCTATCTTCTGCCAGCGATTGAATCTGATCGTCGCTGAGTCCGACGGTCAACTTGCCATCGATAACCGCGATCGTCGCCGGCACAGCTCCCGATTCACGAACTATTTCTTGCAAGCGATGCGCAGTCTGCAAGTTTTGCGGCCGCGGCAATCCGTGCGCAATCACTGTCGATTCGAGCGCTACAACCGGACGGTTGCCGGCGTTAGCGTCAGCAACTTCCGGAGCGATGTTAAGCAGTTCGCGCATTGGCAGTCGCCGCCCTCGACAAAGTGAACACAGTGCCGCCGGCTTCGCGCGGCTCCCAGGCGATACGCGCGTCGATCAAACCAGCTCGTGCGCGCATGTTAGCCAGCCCGCGTCCCTCCGAGTTTGTATGCTGTGATTGGAATGGACGGCCATTGTCTTCGATTCGCAAAGAGAAATCGCCTTCTTCTGAAATCGTCACGAACATTTTGACCTCGGTCGCCTCGGCGTGACGCCAGATGTTGTTCACTGCTTCTTGTACGATGCGATAGATTTGCATCTGCACGCTCGGCGCCAAGTCGCTTCGTTCTTCAATCGCGTCATCACAGTGAAACTCATATCGGAACCGCTTCTCAACCGGAGCGTCCTGCACCGCGTGCGACAACGCAAACTCCAGCGCTGCCGCAAAGCCGACGTTTTGCAACACTGACGGACTGAGATCCTCGCAGATCCGTCTCACT
This sequence comes from Acidobacteriota bacterium, assembly GCA_046730815.1. GTDB lineage: Bacteria > Acidobacteriota > Blastocatellia > Pyrinomonadales > Pyrinomonadaceae > PSRF01. The sequence goes on along the minus strand of JBKPJS010000144.1, from coordinate 3,550 downwards.
TCCTGTGAGATCACTTCGATCTCGCTTCTGAGCGCTGTCGTCGTGTTTGACTCACCATTGACTTTGATCTGATCGGTCAACAATGCGAGGTGACGCAGATCGGCAAGCGTTTGATCGTGCAGGTCGCGAGCGATCCGGCCTCGCTCACGCTCTGCTTCGTTAGCGAGATTGAGTCGCGCGTCTGCCAATTCGCGGTTAGCGTCTACCAGGGCAGCGCTGGTCGCAACGATCCGCCTGCGTTCGAGTATGGCCCACAGCAGCGCCAGCAACGCCAGCGCCAACAGAATTGCCAGGGCCGTCGAGGTCCATGGGAACGGCGCCTTTGCAACTGTGAACGAAAAACTCAAAGGTTGCGAAGACGTGAGATCCTTCGTAAACGCACGCACAGTCACCGTGTATTTGCCGGGCTTCAAACCTTCCATCGTGAATTGGGCCTCGCGCGACAGCTTCTGTTTAATCGACTTCCCACTGCCGTCAACGAGGGTAAACGCATACTGAAACTGCTCGGGGAACGTCCGGCTGCTGATTGCGGCTACGTCGAGCAACAAGCTGTTCTGTGGATATTCCAGATTCAAGCCCGCCTGCAACTCGGCTGGCGCATGCACGCGTTTGCTGAGAATCCGCGTCACCGAAAGAGAAGGCTCCGAACGACTTGGTTCGTAACGCGCAACACCACGATTCGTGCCTATCAATAGAACTTCGCTTCCATCAGCCTTGCGCTGCGGCAGCACGGCAAAAACATTTTGTGAAGGCAAGCCTTGTTCGGAATCTAGTTCAGACACCACTGGTCCAAGGACCGGATCCAAAAGGATTCGCAACAATCCGTTTCCACGCGTGCCACACCACAACTCATTTGTCTTCTCCGACTGAATCGCAAAAACATGACGAGCATCTATGTTCGGCAACGTGAGGTTGCAGCCCGCGTCAGTCCGGCAAAGAAAAACCCCCGCAGCCGTACCAAACCATAGCGACCCATCAGGCGTCCGCGCCATCGATCTGACAGCAGGGCCTTTCAATGTTGAAAATGCCGGTTCTTCACTGATGCTCTGCCCGTCTGACGAGAACACGCCGTCTCTTGTCGTTCCTATCAAAAGCCTTTGTTCGCCGTCGGCCAGAAGACTAAGAACCTCGCGCGCGTTTCCCGCAGCGTTGGACCAACTGAGACTTGTGCGCCCGCCGTCAATGCGATCAACGCCGCGACCATAAATCGCGAAATAGGTTCCGCCACGAAACTGGGTGATGGCGCGTACGCTGCCGATCGAGTCCGCGCCGCCCGGACCGGTTTCAATGCGCGTGAAGACCTGCTCTTCCAACCGTACCGTTTGCTTTGGTGCTATGTACAAACCGCTCGCCGCCGCAACCAGCAAGCGCTGCGACTTATCTTCAGCGATTGCGTAAACAACATTGCGCCCGAGAGCGGCGACGGCGTTCCACGAGAAGGTTTCGTCGTCGTAAACGAAAAGTCCACGATTGGTGCCGGCGAGCGTTCTGCCGCTGCTTGTCTGGTAGAGCGATCTAATGAAGTTGGTGTCGCTGTTGTCGCCGACCGACTCGACACGCGGCGCGTGTGGATCGAAGCGGCAAACTCCGCGGTCTGTTCCAAACCAGATAACCCCTTCACGATCGACGAAGATCGCGTAGACGTGATCGGAACGCAAACCACCCGCAGTCCCATCAAAAGTAAAACGCTGGACCTTCGATTTCGAAATACGAAATACGCCGCGACCGTCGGTTCCAACCCACATCTCATCGCCGATGAGTCTTAGCGCCATGACCGGACCTGTTGCTGCTTCGTGGCGTTTCGAACTCGCCGGATCGTTCCCGGAGAACAGGCCCGGTTCTTCTTTCTTCACGCGGGCACCGACCCAAAGCTTGCCTTCGTTGTCGTGCTCGAGTGCGTTGACGAAGAAAGTGACAGGCCTCGGCTGTCCCTTGGCGGTTCCATTCGTGATTTCAAGCACGCCGCTGCTAAGCGAGCCCGCAAAGAGTCGATTGTTTACAGAGGTGATGCTGGTCAGCGCAAGTGGACCAGGATGCTCTCGATCCGGGCTTTCCAGTGGTTGGTTCAACTGCTCCCGAGTGTCAATGACGATGCGGTTCGCGGTTGTTGTCTCGTTATTTGTGAGACCTCTGCTGACCACAGTTGTGACCACGCGCGCGCGGCTTTCATAGATACGACCCTGTTCAGTAGTCATCACTGCCGAACCGGACTCGTTCGTGATGATCGCGGTGATAGACTGGCCCGCGGTCTCGCTGATTTTTACAAACGTGTTGGAGTTCACGTTGAGGCGCGCCGCACCCGCTTCCGTACCTACCCACAATGCGCCATCCTTATCGGTGTGAAGCGCCAGAATGCGACCTGCGGGCACCGCTGGATCGTTAATGGTTTCTGTTCGTCGCCCGTCAAATCTGGCGAGGCCGGTATCAGTGCCAAACCACATCGCTCCATCGGCCGCTTGTGTAATCGCGCGTACACGATCGGAAGGCAATCCGTGAAATAGAGTGACGGCGCCCCACTGATGCAGACCGGTTATCGGCGTTGGCGAAGGTGATGGAGACGGTGAAGGCGAGGGCGACGGTGAGGCTTGCGGGTCCGGTTGTGTCTCACCTGTTTGCGCTGAAGACCTATCGATAGCAGGTAAAAGAAGGGCCGTGAGCAACCACAAAGAGGCACAAAGAGCACAAAGAATTTTCCTGAAATCTTTTGTGCTCTTTGTGCTTCCTGGTGGCCTCATTTCTTCTTCGAAGAGGCAAGTTCTCGTTTCTGTTCTTCGTTAAAGCGCTTCTGATCCTTTTCGAGCCAGGCTTCCAGATCCGTCGAGGCCTTTTCAAGCTCGTCGCTGTTCAGCAAGCCGCGACGCAGCGCTTCGAAGAAGGCCCGCGTGCGAATGTTGTAAGCGAGCTTTTCGTATGCCTCCTGGTCGGTTCCTTCTGCCACCGTGATGAAAAGCTTTTCGTAAAGCGTTGCCAGCCTGCTTTCGACACCGCGCAGACTCAAAGAACACTTGCGGGCGATGGCCCAGTTTGAGAGTCCGAGCGCGAGGTAATAAAGTGCCTCGGCTTCAAACTCGGTCAACAGCGGCCGCTTGAACGAATCTTTAAACGCCGGATCGATCATGTCGGCGCCGTCTTCAAGTACGGCGGCAACAAAACGGAGAAACCGTGATTCGGGATTGTTCTTGTGAATGAAGCCATATGCCGGCGGCGGATCCACCGACTTTACGATTTTGCGGATCTCGTTGATGTAGATCTCGTGCGGAAACTGCGTCCAGAAGATAATGCGCGCGGTGGGGAAGTCGCGCCAGATGGCGCGCGCGGCTTTGACGCCGGAGAGTTTCGGCATCTGGATGTCGAGTATGCAGACGTCCGGTTTTTCGCCGAGCGCGAGTTTGACCGTCTCCTCGCCGTCGCCCGCTTCGAAGACAGGCACGTGTGACGGAAACTCCTTCTCGAGAATTTCGCGGAGGTAATGGCGCTGGGCCATGTTATCTTCGGCAATCAGGATTGACATGACGGCTGATAATAATGCGCTAATAACTCAGGTGACAAC
>JBKPJS010000143.1:0-10588 GCA_046730815.1 Acidobacteriota bacterium | reverse complement strand
CAAGATCATTGCCGTACTCGAAGCGGATCTTGCTTACGGGAAGATCCTGGAGATTGAAGACGTGCCGCAAGGGCTGATCGATCGACTAAAGCATTACTTTCTCAGCTACAAACAACTTCCGAGCGACACGGATAAGAGAGTTGAAATTGTGGGCGTTTATGATCGCGAGGAAGCGCTGGACGTGATCACACGCAGCCTCAGAGACTACCAGATTGAATTTAGCCGCAGATGAACGCAGATCAGAATGCTTTCCTGTTTCTGCTCTGCGTTCGTCTGCGTTTATCTGCGGCTCACCTGTTTATACGTTCTGCGATACCGCAACGCGGGCACATCAAACCGCGGAAGTGCTGGTCGTCAATCCATTTAGCCAGCGCCGGCGATTGAGGTTTGTGTGACCCGTGATGATGCTGATGATGCTTTCGTTCAGTATCCTCCGCACTGCAATGTTTGCAGAGCCAGCCATAACCCAGATTGAAGAAGTGGGTTGTCTGGTGCATAGGATTTGAGACTCACGAGATCAGCGCCGCGAGTCAGGCGATTCCATCAAGCGCACTGGAACGGACATCCGCCTGCCGTCGCGCCAAATTTGTACCTGAACTGTTTCACCGATCTGATGTTTATCGAGCACACGGAACAGATCGTCTGAATTTGCGACCTTGTCGTTGTCGATGCCGACTATGATATCGCCCAGCTCGAAGTCGCCCGTCTCCGTCTGCTGCATTCCACGGAGACCCGCTTGTGCTGCACCGCTGCCGCGTGCTACCTGAATAATCAACACGCCGTCAGACACCGGCAAATCAACCTGATTTCGAAATGCCGCCACGTCGCGCGTGCTGATGCCCAGCTTAGGACGACGCACCTGACCGGTTTGCAGCAATTGCGGCACAACGCGTTTCGCAATACTGATCGGCACTGCGAAGCCGACACCCGCCGAACTGCCCGATGGTGAGAGGATCTGCGAATTGATCCCGATCATGCGACCACGTGAGTCGAGCAGTGGTCCACCAGAGTTACCGGGATTGATGGAAGCATCCGTCTGAATGGCGCCTTCGATCAAGCGGTTATTGCGCGCGCGGATCGGTCGCTGCAATCCGCTGATGACACCCGTTGTCAATGTTCGATCCAGACCAAACGGATTGCCGATAGCAAGCACTTTCTGTCCGACCACGAGCTTGTCTGAATCGCCCAACGGAATTACAGTCAACGGACCAGCCGGCTTCTCGATCAAACGAATGACGGCGAGATCGGTGTCCGGATCGCCGCCGACAACCCTGGCCGTGTAATCTTTCTGACCACCCATGCTGACTGAAAGTTTTTGGGCACCCTCAATGACGTGATAATTCGTCAGGATGTTTCCCTGTTGGTCGAGAATCGAGCCCGAACCTGAGCCTTCCTGCGGCTCGACGAAACCGAAGAAGTCGCGCGCGTACGAAGTCGAATGAATGAACACCACGCCGGGACTCAACGTGCGATAAACCTCGATATTGTTTTGTTCGTCAGTGGACGTTGCCGGATCGCTGATGCCGGCCGGAGGCGTTTCGGTAAATGCAGCCTGCGATGGCTGAAGGCGGTTTGAGAGACGGTCTAAAGTTACAACAACGCCGGCTGCGAATAATCCTGAAATGAGAGCAATTAATAGAATTTGGCGTGCGGAAAGTCTGTACATATAGCTTCTTCCTTCTCTAAAGGCATGAATTTTTGTTTTGTGGGCAACATCGGCTTTAGGATGCGTTCGGAACGAACGCCGTTGGAAACGATTGTACCAACGCGGAAAAGCTAAGGCGAGTTTCGTTTTCTGTTAGCGAGGTACGAAATACTCGAGCAGGGCGACAGGCGCGTGCCAGCCAACCGCGACGCAGCCGGTAGCTAAATGTACGAGCATTAGTGTCAGGTAAATGCCAAGAACAACTGTTAGACCATGCCTGGCGACCGGCAGGTGGGCGGAGCGATAAAGGATGAAAGCGGCAAGACCGCCGACCGCCAGCTTAGCGCCGAGGAAGCTCAGCTCGCCATGCTCCAGAAGGCGGGCCATCAAACCGTTTCCCTCGGTGGCTACGTTCAAACGAACCCAGAGAAGCGTGAGTTGGGCATCAAGCCAGTTCAGACTAAACAAGAGACAGCTTTTCGAAAGCGTATCCACGTCAACCCCTCGCCAGCCAACGTTGTTAAACTTCTCTCCTAATACACCAGAACCCCCGAGGCATTGCCTGCGGGGGTCCTGACGTCACGGGAGGTACGAGCTCGTCCTATGCTAAGTAAAAAGATTGAATCACGAGTGAGTTCCAATAGAATTGGATGAAAATGTTTATCGCAGAAGCGCTTCGTAGCGCGTACGAGATACTGGAGCGAGCAGGCGTGCCTGAAGCACGGCGCGAGGCTGGATCACTGCTTTCTTTTATATTCAGCAAAGATCGAACCTACCTGATCGCTCACGCTGAAGATCACGTTGACGACGCTTCTTTGCGCCGGTTTCAGGAGAGTGTCGAGCGTCGCGCCACTGGAGAACCTCTGCAATACATCACAGGCGTTCAGGATTTTTTCGGACGAGAGTTTCGGGTAACGCCCGATGTGTTGATACCGCGTCCTGAAACAGAATTGCTGGTTGAAGCGGCGCTTGAAATTACCGGTCCAACGCCATTTATTTGCGACGTGGGAACAGGATCGGGCTGTATTGCTCTAACTCTGTTGTGTGAGATGAGCGAGGCGCGCGCAGTTGCTGTAGACAAATCATCGGCTGCCCTCGATGTGGCGAAACTGAATGCGAAGAATCTGTCTGTTTCAGACCGGACACAGTTCGTGGTTTCCGATTGCTTCGATGCGCTCGACCCAAGCGGTTATCAGTTTGATCTGGTTGTATCGAATCCTCCTTACGTGTCGGAAGCCATGATGGCCGGGCTGCAACGCGAGGTCAGAGACCACGAGCCTCTGGTTGCGCTCTCGCCCGGAAGGGATGGCCTTAGCGTAATTCGCCGTCTGCTCAAGGACACACCTGCATTTCTCAAGGAGAATGGACATCTGATCATGGAGATCGGGTTCGACCAGGGCGAGGCCGTGCAAGAGCTTGTTGGAGATTGGCATCTCCTGGATATTAAACCTGATTTGCAAGGGATTCCTCGCATCGTGGTTTTACAGAAAAAGTAGACAGGATTTACACGATTTTGCAGGATTACGAGATAGCTGCCACAACGCCTGCGCTCGTGGTGTTTAGCGTTCAGAACCGCGATAAGCGAACGTAACAAAGAGAGAAAACCCCAGACATTAAGGAGACCGAAGTCATGTACAGGTTTATAGGGCGTAGTCTGCTGATTGCCGCGCTAGTTACCTTCGCCGGCGTTTCAGTATTTGCCCAACGAGAAAAAGGCTCGCTATCTTGTCGTGAGAACAATTGGTACAACGACAGGCTGGTCGGCAACTGCGAAATCAGAGAGCAAACACTTGCGCCGAGCGGCGGCACAATAGCAATCGACGGCAGGCAAAACGGAGGTGTTTCTGTAAAAGCCTGGGACCAGAACCAGATCCTGGTGCGGGCACGCGTACAGACAGGCGCACCCACGGCAGCAGAGGCTGATGCGCTGGCTAAACAAATAAGAATCGAGACGAGTGGCGCGAAGATTTTCGCGAGTGGACCAGAAACCCGTAGAGATTATCATTGGGACGTGAGTTATGAAGTCTTCGTTCCTCGCCGCGCCGATCTTTCCGTCGAGACGCAGAACGGTGGCATTGCGATCGCCGAGGTAAATGGTCGCATCGACTTCACTGCATTGAACGGCGGCGTGGTGTTGAAGAAAGTCGGCGGCGCCGTTCGCGGATCGACTACCAACGGCGGCCTGGTTATTGAACTGGGAGGCGATCACTGGGAAGGTGAAACCCTGGACGTGAGCACAACGAATGGCGGCGTGATCATGTCGGTTCCGGAGAATTATTCGGCCCATCTCGAGACTGGTACAGTAAATGGAGGCGTGACTGTGGATTTTCCTGTAACTGTCCAGGGACGAATCACAAAGCAAGTCGCGCTCAACCTCGGTTCGGGCGGAGCGACAGTTAAAGCTATGACTACGAATGGCGGCGTTCATCTGAAACGAATCAACGCCAACGAATAAGTTTGCGAGCAAGAGGGCGGTGACAGAAGCCGCAGATTTTCGCTCATGAACGCAGATCTGATCCGCGTTTATTTGCGAAAATCTGCGGCCTTCATTTACTCTGTCCGGCATCGTGGACAAATTTCGTATCTCAGGGGGCCGGGCCCTTCACGGCAGGGTTTCCATCAGCGGCGCTAAAAACTCGGCGCTGCCCTGCATGGCGGCGGCGCTGCTCACGCCGGAAACAGTTACTCTCCACAACATCCCCTACGTTCGCGACATCATCACGCAGCGCAGATTGCTCGAAGATATCGGAGCCACAGTCCTAACGCCTGAACTCCGAACTCACAAAATCACCGCGGCACACGTAGAACTCTTCGAAGCTCCTTACGAGTTGGTAAAAACGATGCGCGCTTCGGTCCTTGCGCTTGGACCGCTGCTCGCACGTTTTGGTAAGGCAAAAGTTTCGCTGCCTGGTGGTTGTGCGATTGGCACTCGCCCCATCGATCTGCATTTGGCCGGTTTCGAAAAGTTTGGCGCGGAAGTAAAACTCGAAGCAGGAAACGTTGTCGCGCGCGCGCCGAGTGATGGACGGTTGCGTGGAGCTGACCTTCACTTCGGCAAAGTCACCGTCACCGGCACTGAGAACCTGATGATGGCGGCGACTCTCGCACGTGGCTCCACGACGCTTCATAATGCCGCGTGCGAGCCGGAAATCGTCGACCTGGCTGATTTGCTGAACAAGATGGGAGCACGCGTGAACGGCGCCGGATCCGAAACGATTCAGATCGAGGGAGTGGAAACACTTGGCGAGGCGGAGCACACAATCATCCCGGATCGAATCGAAACGGGCACGTTCATCGTCGCTGCTGCACTGACGCAGGGCGAGCTCGAGATAAAAGACTGTCGTCCCGATCATCTCGCCAGTGTGATCTCAAAACTGAGAAGCGCGGGAGTCGTCATAAAAGAGGTCAACCCAACAACGTTGGAAGTCACGTGTCCGGACGGGCTAAAAGCAGACAACGTGTCAACGGCGCCCTATCCGGAGTTTCCGACAGACATGCAGGCGCAGTACATGGTTCTAATGACGCAGGCGCAGGGCAGGTCCGAGATTATCGAGACCGTCTTCGAAAACCGTTTTATGCATGCTTCGGAACTTCAGCGCATGGGAGCGCAGGTTCAGATCGAAGGCCGCACAGCGATCGTCGATGGGCCAACAGCGCTGAATGGCGCACGCGTGATCGCGTCGGATCTACGCGCGTCAGCGTCGCTCGTGCTGGCCGGGTTGATCGCCAACGGCGAGACGTTGGTCGATCGCGTTTACCACATCGATCGTGGTTACGAGAAGATCGAAGCAAAGTTGCGCGCGGTTGGAGCGGACATCGAACGAATCATCGCCCCCGTGGCGCATAGTTCAGAGCTCAACGTTCAGGTTGTCTAAACTTAACCACGAAGACGCAAAGACACGTAGATCCTTTTGTGTCTCAGTGTCTTTGTGTTTGAGAGCTAAGCAAGCTCTAAATTAGGAGGGACAGATGTCAGAGGAGAGTTGTCTATTCTGCAAGATCATCGCTGGAGAAATTCCGGGTGATTTCGTGCACCAGGATGAAACTTGCGTGGTAATTCGCGACATCAATCCGCAAGCGCCGATGCACGTGCTGGTGATTCCGCGCGATCATGTTGAATCACTCGACGACGCTTCGCAGAAAGAGGAAGGTCTGTTGGGCCACCTGCTTCGTGTCGGCGCGCGTGTCGCCAACGATCAGGGCCATGCAGAAAACGGCTACCGCACAGTTATCAATACGGGCGCGGGCGCAGGGCAGTCAGTGTTCCATTTGCACGTGCACGTGCTTGCCGGCCGAAACATGAATTGGCCTCCCGGCTAAACGGTTCAACATATCCTTCTATTCTCTACCGAAAATTGTAATGCTATTCTCGAAATGGAAACGAGAGCGGTAGTTCAGCCCCACTGAATTTACCGCTCTCGTGAGGAGCACCCAAGACAATCTGCGCCGCTAAACCTACGGATTGTCTCTGGGCGAGTGCTCCAAAATTGAAATGATGAATGCCGGAGGTAAAGCCAGCTAATGCAGTTTGCTCGGATGCAAGGCGTCCGAGCAAAGCAAGTAACAGCGCGTAGCTTAGTACTAAATAGTAGACTTGACAACCTCGAGCACGCCGTCTCATCGCGTGTCGCCTCAGCAGGAGGCACTGACCGCTGATGGGGCGCTCGTATCGAGCAAGGCCCAAGAAGCTGGGTGCCAAGCTGAAGCAGATTCGGCTTAGCCTGGAATTGACGCAGGAAGAGATGGTCAGGCGACTAGCAGTAAAGAATGAGCCGCTTTATTCCGCCAGCATTTCGCAATATGAAACAGGTAAGCGTGAACCACCGCTATTGGTCTTGCTCAGGTACGCGGAGCTTTACGGGTGTACGATGGAAGAGTTAGTCAAGGATAAAGTGAAGCTTCGATAGGTAAGAAAGGCCGCAGATAAACGCAGATGAACGCAGATGAAGATTTAGTGTAAATCCGCGTTCATCTGCGTTCATCTGCGGCTGGCTAAATTATCTTTCAACTGAAATTATTAACTTCCACTCGTCTTCCTTACATTCCCTCGATTCCTTCGAAAATTGAGCCTTCATCGAGAGGCACCGGCCTTGCACTGGAGGCCTCCTGCTGAAGTCTGAAACCGAACTCCCTCGGTGACTGCAACAATAATTTCGGAGGATCCTATGTTCAAAAATATCTTCGCACTACTCTCTCCCATTGTTTGTCTGCTCGCTTTGACCATGCCGGCTAACGCGCAGGTCAGCGACCACAAGTTTGAAGTTGGAGGTTTCTTCACTTCAATCACACTCGACGATTTCAAAGAGCGTGTGTCGCCGGGTTTCGCGACGGGTGATTCAACTGTAAACGGCATCGGTGGCAGGCTGGCTTACAACCTCAACGAGAACTTCGCTATCGACGGAGAAGCAAGCTTCTTCCCTTCAGCTCATTTGAGTAATGAAGAGTCTGGACAGAAGATGCAGGGCTTCGTCGGCGTCAAAGCAGGCGTTAGAAACAAGTGGGCCGGAGTGTTCGCCAAAGCGCGCCCGGGCGTGATGTGGTTTGGAGAATTTTCATCGCGAGGAGACTGTACGGCAACAAGCTTTGGATCGACGTGCGGTGTATCACACGAGAAGGATTTCGCGATGGACCTTGGCGGTGTCGTAGAGTTTTATCCAGCCGAGCGTGCCATCATCCGTGTCGATGCGGGCAATACATTAATTAACTATCAGGAGCGACGCTTTGGCACTCTCACGAATCCAATCGTGGTCAATGGCGGATTCAAGAGCAACTTTCAGGTGAGTGTGGGTTTTAGCTGGCGATTCTAGGCCACAAAGGAGCACAGAAAGCACAAACGGTTTTCGCTACTTTTTGTGCTTTTTATGCTGAGCTATGCTTTGGGTGCGACCGCTCGTACAGCCTCTGAGACGCCCGCTTCATACTTCTTGAAGTTCTCATTGAAGCGTCGGGCGAGATCCTTTGCCTGGCGATCGTAGGCCTCTTTGTCTTCCCAGGTATTGCGCGGTTGCAGCACTTCCGCAGGTACCTCAGGACATGAGACCGGAACACCTACGCCAAAAATCGGATCGGGCATGGTTTGCGTTTGCGCGAGTGAGCCGTCGAGGATCGCGCGAATCATCGCTCTCGTATAACTGATCTTCATTCGTTTACCGACGCCGTATGGACCACCGCTCCAACCAGTATTAACCAGCCAACACACAGCGTTGTGCTTGCTCATCTGCTTGCCAAGCAGATCCGCATAAACGCCGGGATGCAGGACCATGAACGGTGCGCCAAAGCACGTCGAAAAAGTCGCTTCGGGTTCTTTGATGCCCTTTTCAGTGCCCGCTACTTTTGCCGTGTAACCCGAGAGGAAGTGATACATCGCTTGCTCCGGCGATAGCCGCGCAACCGGCGGCAGCACGCCAAAAGCATCGGCCGTCAGCATGATGATATTGCGCGGATGGCCGGCACTTCCCTCAGGAACGATGTTGTTGATACTGGTAAGTGGATACGACGCGCGCGTGTTCTCAGTCTTGCGGGGATCGTCGAGATCGACTTTGCGCGTAACCGCGTCGAAAACAACATTCTCCAGAATCGTGCCAAACATTTGCGTCGTGCGATAGATATCCGGCTCTGCTTCTGCCGAGAGTTTGATTACCTTTGCGTAGCAGCCTCCCTCGAAATTGAAAACGCCGTCATCGGACCAACCGTGCTCGTCGTCGCCGATCAGACGACGTTCGGGATCGGCAGATAGAGTTGTTTTGCCTGTCCCGGACAAACCAAAAAAGATCGCGACGTCTCCCTGCGCACCGACATTAGCCGAGCAATGCATGCTCATCACGCCACGTTGCGGCAGCAGGTAATTCATGATCGTGAATGCGCTCTTCTTGGTTTCCCCGGCGTAAGACGTGCCACCAATTAATACCAGTCGCTGGCTAAAATCCATCAGGATGAAAGTGGTCGATCTGGTGCCGTCGCGTTTCGGATCGGCTTGAAAGCTGGGGAAGTTGATGATCGTGAATTCCGGGCTGTGTGGTGTTGTTTCAGCAGTGTTACTGATGAACATCGTGCGAGCGAAGAGCGAATGCCACGCCAGCTCACTCACCACTCGAATCGGCAGCCGGTACTTTGGATCGGCGCCAACAAAAGTGTCCTGCACAAAAAGATCGCGACCCTTCGCATGGGCCATCATTCGCTCTTTCAGCGCGTTGAATTTTTCCTGCGGGTAATCTTTGTTTACGTCACCCCAGAAAACTTTCTCCTCGCTGCCGGGTTCGCGCACAATCGCTTTATCTTTTGCGGCGCGGCCGGTGTGTTCACCAGTATCGACTAGTATGCAGCCGTGATTGGAGAGGACACATTCCTTGCGGCGGGCAATTTCTTCGTAGAGCTCGGGTGTATTGAGGTTCCAGTAAACGCGAGCGGGTTCTTTGATACCGTAGCTATCCAACTCGTTTGAAGTATTCTTGCGACCCAAGTGTTCGGTAATTGCTTCAGTGCGAGTAGAAGCCATTAAGGTGTCTCCAATCCAGAAACAAAGAGTTCATAGAGCGATTGATCACGCACGTCCCGGCAGCTATCAGACTTCCGGAGTTTTGCGCTGTTGAGCGAGTTGGCGCAACGCGTCGGCGAGATCGCGCGCGGCCCGCTCGATGCGATCGGCCGCCGTATGTAACGACTCGATCTCCTCGGAGGAACGTGCAGCCACGGCAATCAGAGCTGAGTCCACTTGCTCTCTCAGACGATTTGCCTCGTTTTCAGTTTCTTGTTCGGCGCGGGTTTTTTGTGAAGCTGTAGCCTGCTGATTCATTGCTGGATTTATTTATACCGGAAGAAGAAGAATTTATATTCGCCAACTCACCTGGCAACTTGTGCGAGGCCCGTAGCGTTTAGCTAGTCTGACATCTGCGGTAGATTCAGGCAAGTGCAGGGTAAAGCTTTTGTCGCATAAGCCAACAAAGTAAACTGAATTACTTGAGTTTGCACTATTTTGGTCATTAGCCGTGCGCGACTTCCGGAGCTGTTTCTCTCCTCTTCCCTCGCACATCCAACAGCATGTGACTGATGACTGCGGCGATGATAATCGTGCCGCCGAGCAGTGCCCAGCCGGAGGGTCTTTCGCCCAATACCAGAAAAACCCACACAGGATTCAGCACCGGTTCGATGTAGCAAATAATTCCGGCGTCCAGTGACCTCACGCCACGAGCCATACCAACAGTGAAGAGTGTATAAGCAATACCGATTTGGACCACGCCCAGATACACAACGCTCAGCGCGTCGGGCAGCGTAACACCAGCGAGTGCGGCCAATCCCCACGGCGCGGTCAGAATAACTGCTAACAAATTTCCATAGATCACAGATGAGGCACGATTGACTTCACGCGCTCGCGGATGGCGCAGCACGAGAAAATAGAGCGCAAAGCAAAGTCCAGAGCCGAGGGCGAGAATGTTTCCCGTGATGTCCTGCGGTCGAAGCTGCCCGACGAAAAATAACGCCATGCCGCCCAGACACACCGAGACCGTAATCAGATCGCGAGCACGGAACTTTTCTTTGTAGATTATCGGTTCGAGAATGAGTACATAGACTGACGCTGTGTATTGCAGGAAGATCGCGTTCGCGGCAGTTGTTTCTTTGGTGGCGAGCACAAAAAGTATTAGCAGCACCGCATACAGAATTGAAGCCACCGCCATCAGCCGATTTAAGCCAAAGCCCTCGTGCCTCGTGAAGATAGCAACGGTAATCAGGGCAAAGAACGAGCGATAGCATGAGAGTTCAAGCCCGCTGAGTGTGTTCCATTTGATGAAGAGCCCGCCCGTGCTCCAGAGCAAAGCAGCCGCAAACACGAAGAGCAAAGCTTTGGTGTGGGTGGGCGCTTCTGGTTCAGCCATCTGTGTTATCTGTTGATGGCTTCAGCCTTTTCAGATATTTACCAAACACGCCGTTCCACGGTGGGATCACGAT
>JBKPJS010000142.1:0-4482 GCA_046730815.1 Acidobacteriota bacterium | reverse complement strand
CGGAAACTCCTTCTCGAGAATTTCGCGGAGGTAATGGCGCTGGGCCATGTTATCTTCGGCAATCAGGATTGACATGACGGCTGATAATAATGCGCTAATAACCAAGGTGACAACGTGGTGCGCCACACTGGGCGAAAAACTAGCCACAGATGACACGGATGGAAAGCGGATCATCCGTCTTCATCCGTGTCATCTGTGGTTAAAACTGAGGTGAGTTTATGAGAAAACTGGTTTATTCGGTTGCGCTTTGTCTATTGATCGTAACTGCCGCTGCCGCCCAGACACGCGACGAGAGGCTTTGGCAGCGGGCGCTCCAAATTCAACGTCGCGCGATCGTCATCGATACCCACAACGACGTGACGACCCCGATGACTAACGACGATTACGATCTCAGCGGACCTCCGCCCGTTCCTTATCGCACGAACATCGAACGCATGAAGCAGGGTGGACTCACCGCGGAGTTCTTTTCGCTCTATGTCAAACCCTGGTATGTCGAGCACGGCGGTTCCGCGCGTCGCACTCTGGACATGATTGATTCCGTTTACCGAGCAGTCGAGCGCCATCCAGGAGATCTGATGATCGCGACGTCAGTCGCTGACATTCGTCGCGCGAAGCGGCAGGGAAAGGTCGCCGCGTTGATGGGAATCGAAGGTGGTCACGCGATCGAGGATTCGTTGGCCACACTGCGCGAGTTTTACCGGCTCGGCGTTCGCTACATGACGCTCACGTGGAACAACACCAACAACTGGGCGGATGCGGGTCGAGGCGAGAAGAAACACCACGGTCTGAGCGATTTCGGCGTAGAAGTTGTGCGCGAGATGAATCGGCTGGGAATGCTGGTTGACGTGTCGCACGTTTCGGATGAAACGATGAGCGACGCACTCGACGTTTCTAAAGCGCCCATCATTGCCTCGCATTCGTCGGCACGCGCGCTCAGCGACGTTCCGCGAAATATCCCTGACGACCTGTTGAAGCGCATTGCAAAGAACGGGGGCGTGGTCCAAGTCAACTTCTACAGCGTGTTTGTTGATGCGAAGACCGTCGCACCACAGAGCGCCGAACGCGACAAGAGATTGAAAGCGCAGCAGGACGCAATCAATGAGAAATATAAAAATGATCCGGAACGTCTCGCTGAAGAAAGTGACAAGCTCGAAGCGGCGAACCCTCTGCCACCACTTCCAATTTCCAAATTGATCGACCACATCGATCACATCGTCAAAGTAGCCGGCATCGATCACGTAGGCATCGGCGCGGATTTCGACGGCGCGAATGATATGCCTGAAGGTGCGAAGGATGTGTCGATGTTGCCAAACATCACTTACGAGCTTCTCAAGCGCGGCTACACTGAACGGGATATCAGGAAGATACTCGGCGAGAATTTCCTGCGCGCCTTTGCGGAAGCCGAACGAGTTGCGCGCAGTTCAAGCAAGTCAATTAGTGGCGAGGGCCGCCTCATCAGGATTAACAGGATTTTTCATGATTATCTGCGATAAGTAATCCTGAAAAATCCTGTACAAAAAAAAGAGCACGGCGCATTACGTCCGTGCTCAAAGCAGAAAAGAAGAGACGTTCAGTTAGCGATTCTGTCCACCACGCTTCTGTCCGCCGCTCTGACCCATGGTGCCGCCGCCGAACTCTTCATCATCTTCCATATTTCGTGGCTCTTTTTGGTGACCACCTTGCTGACCACTACCAGCACCTTGCTGGCCGGCACCTTTCTGACCAGCACCCTGCTGACCGGCACCTTGCTGACCGCCCTGGCCGCTTCGTCCCGGTGTTTGTTTGCTAAAGTCCTGGCCTTCTTTATTGGCCATGTTTTTCTGGAAATCGTCGTTTTTCATTCTGTCATCTGCCATGTTTCTACCCTCCCGTGTATCCGATGGTTAATGGCCGACCGGAGTTACGACGTTTCTCCGGCCCAGTTAATAGCCGCCTTGAAACTATTCAACACCCGTGCCAGTTATCACACTCCCATAAACGCCATTTACACTTAATTATTCAGAGGATGAGAGTTGCTAAACAATACGGGTGGAAATGAAATAATACACACGCATGCTATTATTTCTCGCGATCAATGACTGCCGCAGGTCTCTACGTTCATATTCCTTTTTGTAGTTCGCGCTGCTCATACTGCGACTTTGCCACCGGCCTCTATCAGAGCGAGCTGGCTGAGCGATACGTTCGTGCTCTTGTTGAAGAAATAAGATCGTCGCGCGAAGCTGAAAGCCGCGTCGATACGATCTATTTCGGTGGTGGCACGCCATCATTACTTGCGCCGTCGCAGCTCGATCGCATTCTGTGTGCCTTGCACGAGCATTTCGAGATCGATAAGGCGGCGGAGATCACGCTCGAGATAAATCCGGGAAGTGTCAACTCTGGGAAGCTTCAGGAGTTTCAACGGTTGGGAATTAACCGCGCCAGCTTCGGCGCGCAAACGTTTGACGATACGGAGCTCGCAAAACTCGGCAGATCGCACACTGCCGCAGACGCACTTAAAACGTTCGCTGATCTACGCAGCTCCGGCTTTTCAAACCTGAGCTTCGATTTGATCGCCGGACTACCCGGTCAAACGCTCGCTGGATGGCAACGAAATATCGACGTAGCACTCGAGCTGCAACCTGAGCATCTCTCTTTTTACCTGCTCGAGGTCCATTCAGGCACGCCTCTGGCAGAACATATTCGACGCGGAATCCAGCCTGTGCCTGACGATGATTTAACCGGAGTGATGTACAAATGGATGCTCGAACGCGCTTCAGAAGCTGGTTATGAACACTACGAGATCTCGAATCTGTGCCGCCGGGGGTTGCATTCAAGGCACAACGTCAAATACTGGACCGGCGCGCCTTACTATGGCTTTGGTTGTTCCGCGCATTCATACGATGGTCGTACGCGTCGCTGGTCCAATCATCGTGACGTTTTGAAATACGTTGAGCTGGTTGAGAGCGGCGCTTCGCCAGTGGTTGATGAACAAGAACTAAGCGAGAGCGACGTGCGATCCGAAGCAGTGTTCCTCGGAATGCGAATGATGCAAGGCATCGACGTACGTCGCTATCGTGAATCATTTGGAGTTGATCTGCGCGACGAGCACGCCGCGGAACTAGACCGTTTCTATAAAGCCGGGCTGATTGAATTTGCTGGTGACGTGGTTAGACTGACCCGCACCGGAGCTTTGTTATCGAACGAAGTCTTTGCCGCCTTTGTGTAGCTTCCTTTCATGATCATCGCAATCGACGGTCCATCTGGCTCCGGCAAATCAACCCTGGGCCGAATGTTGGCAGGGGCGCTGAATCTGCTGTATATCGACACAGGCTCGATGTATCGTGCAGTGGCGCTGGCTGTGATCGATGCCCAACTGGATCCAGGCGATACTGAAGCCGTCGCCGCGTTGGCCAACGACATCGAGATCGATCTTGAAGGTGATCCCGATTCGCTGAGTGTCTTACTCAACGGGCGCGATATCACCGATCAGATTCGCACTGAACGTGTGACGGAGATGTCGTCCGTGGTCTCCACTATCCCCGGAGTCAGACGCGCAATGGTCGAGCGCCAGCGTGCAATGGGCCGGCGAGGGGCGGTTCTGAACGGTCGCGACATCGGCACAGTTGTCTTTCCTGACGCTGACATCAAGTTTTTTCTAACCGCCGTGCCCGAAGAACGAGCGGAACGGCGCTTCAAAGAAGATCAAACTTCGTCCGCTACGTTTGCAGACACACTCGCGGAAATGAT
Source organism: Acidobacteriota bacterium (assembly GCA_046730815.1). GTDB lineage: Bacteria > Acidobacteriota > Blastocatellia > Pyrinomonadales > Pyrinomonadaceae > PSRF01. The sequence goes on along the minus strand of JBKPJS010000142.1, from coordinate 756 downwards.
TGAGCGCGATCGGCGCGACTCAACGCGCGTGGATTCGCCGTTGAAAGTTGCGGACGACGCAATCGTCGTCGATTCGACTGGAAAGACGATCGAAGAAGTTTTTGCCCTCATGATGGAAAGAGTTTCAAATGTTCACCGGCATCATTGAAGAGCTTGGCAGTGTGCGCAGCATCGAGGAGCGCGGCGAGAATGCTCGCATCGTCATCGGTGCGCAGGTGGTGACTGAAGACACACACCACGGCGACTCAATCTCGGTAAATGGCGTTTGCCTGACCGCACTCGACATTCAGCCGGACTCGTTTGCGGCTGACGTCTCACGCGAGACGCTGCTTCGTTCGACGCTCGGAAACCTAAAGCCTGGCGCGCCCGTCAATCTCGAGCGCGCTGTGACGCCGGCCACGCGCCTCGGCGGCCACATCGTTCAGGGGCATGTTGATGCTCGCGGTCAATTGACTGCTGTCGAGGATCACGGCGAGTCATGGACAATCAGAGTTGCCTATCCGAAGGAGATCGCGTGTTACCTGGTGTTCAAAGGCTCAGTTGCAGTGGAAGGCATCAGTTTGACGATTGCGGGGCTGGCTGACGACTACTTCGAAGTAGCCATTATCCCCAAGACGTGGGAAGTAACAAATTTATCCCACCTGAAACCCGGCGACGACGTCAATCTGGAAGTCGACGTCATCGGGAAGTACGTGGAAAGACTGCTCTCGAGTGCAGCCGCGGATTTACGCGGATAAACGCAGATCTAACCTGCGT
>JBKPJS010000141.1:0-27306 GCA_046730815.1 Acidobacteriota bacterium | reverse complement strand
TCATTGGAGCGATTGCGGTGGCAGTGGTGGCGAGTGTGGCCGTAATTGGAGTACCAGCAGGTTGGTACAGCAGCAAGAAAGCAGCCCCGACAGCAACGGAGAACGTCAGCCAGGCCCCGGCGCCCGAGGCCAATCAACTCGAAAGCGCAGCACAACCGCAACCATCAAGCACGGAAGCGGAAGCGCCTACGGAAGACGCTGCTGCGGCGGCCAGGCGGCAGCGTGAAAAGGAACGAAAAGCACGAGAAGCAAAGAACGCCGAGAATCCGTCGGCTGTGGCCTCAGCTCCGCCTCAAGCGGTGAAACCGGGTGCGAAGAAAGTTGTCGTCACTGTCACCTATGATGAATCAGGGCGAGTGACGCAGGCTTCCGGCGGTGATGCGAATGCCTTGAGGATCGCGCGACAGAAGCGTTTTCCGCCAGGAAAAGCTGGATCAGCGACGGTATCGATTCCGATCAATTGATAGTTTAGCCGCAGATGAACGCAGATGAACGCGGATTCTGATCCGCGTTCATCTGCGTTCATCTGCGGCTAAATTTGTAATTCCAAGAATCACCAACAGGGCTCGTTTTAATCCCTTATCTCGGTCGCGTGGGTCGTACCACTCGTCGAGTGTATGAGAGTAGCCGGAGGTGCCTCCGGCGCCGAGAGTGATTGCCGATATTCCAAGTGAGATCGGCAAATTTGAATCGGTTGACGACTGATCGAGACGTGGCTCGACTCCAAGCATCCGAGTCGTTTCGATAGCGAGTTCCACCAGAGGCGAATCACTCGGCGTTTCCCCGGTTGGCCTCTCACCAATCACATCGAGCTTCAATTGCAACTCGGGATCTCCCGCACGCCGGGCGGCGTTCTCTTCATCAACAGCATCTCTCATCGCGCGACGAAAAAAGGCATCCAGCCGGCGCAGCTCGCCTTCGGCCGCTGAGCGCAGATCTACCTCCATCGTTGCCTTGTCAGGAATGGCATTGACACTCGTGCCGCCTTCGATACGCCCGACGTTGAAAGTCGTTCGCGGCTGTTTCGGCGCGGGATACGCGGCTAGTCTCGAAATTGCCCGACCAATCGCGTGTACGGGATTAGGCAGACCAAAGTCGCCCCACGAGTGTCCTCCTGGTCCAACCAGCTCGACGCGATAGCGACGAGATCCGAGGGCTCGATTTGTAATTCGATCCACTCCGGCTCCGTCTAAACTTAGAAAAGCATCGACCTTTGACGCCCAACGACCTGTCGTCAAAAGGTAACGAACGCCGCGCAGGTTTCCTTCACCTTCTTCGCCAACAGTTCCGACAAACAGAATTGAACCCTCGATCGGGATGCGCTGTGTGTGAATCACCTGGGCCAGCGCAATTAAAGCTGCAAGCCCACAGCCATCGTCGGCAATTCCAGGCGCGAACAACCTGTCTTCGCGTCTGACAACGGTGAAATTCGTTTCCTTTGAAAACACGGTGTCGAGGTGGGCGCTAACGACCATCAAAGGCGATCGCGAAGCGCCTTCGAGCAGCCCGAGACAATTGCCCTCTTCGTCAATCTCCACCTCGGACAATCCCAGGCTTGCAAACTTTTGGGCGAGATACTCGGCGCGTTCCTGTTCGTTGAAAGGACTCGACGGAACCGAACAGATACGAATGTGTTCCTCGGTGATCTCGCCCGCCTTTGTTTCGAAGAACCGCAGCGCGCCGGCGACTTCAACAGAGGACAGCAGGTGCCTAACGGTGAGAGCGGGTGAAGTTTTTAATACCGATGCCATTTATTTATAACAAACTCATAATCTCACTCTCTTCGAGTACGCCACTGGCGGCTTTTGCATGCTCGTAAATTCGATTGACACGATTCTCGCTCGGTTCCAGCCCACGTTTTTCGAGCCAGTAGATGACGTTTGATTTGCCGCTCATTGGACCAATCTCAATCACCTGTTCGAGACCAAACTCACCAGCCGGAACACCCGAATAAACAATATCAGCCAGTCGCCGATCGCCTTTCTTGTAACTCTTGATAACCGCCGCTGCATGAACGCCGGTCGCAGTCCGAAATGCGTCGCGTCCAAAAACCGGATAGTTCGAGGGCACGGTCCAACAGCACGCCCGCGCCGCTGTTTGGCAGTATTCACCCAGGCGCGAGAGATCGTTGTCGATCCAACCGAGCAGTTTTAAATTTACAAGCAGTTGATCCAGCGGTGTATTACCGACGCGCTCGCCGATTCCAAGCGCTGAGCCATGGACTTGATCGGCGCCTCCCTGGATCGCTGCGATCGAATTGATCACTCCCAGGCCTCGATCCTGATGACCGTGCCAGTCGAGCCGGATGTTGCCGCCCTGTTCCTCGATAATACTTTTCACGAATTGAACTACAGCCCGCGCACCGTCCGGCGTTGAATGTCCGACCGTGTCGCAAACGCAGACCGCTTTCGCGCCACACTGAATCGCCGTCGTATAAAGCGCACGAATTGTTTCTGGTTTTGCGCGCGTCGTGTCTTCCGTCACGTACATGACGGGCAGCCCCTGGCCCACCGCGAAGGACACCGCTTCCTCAGTCATCTGTAACAATCGATCGAGGGTCCAATCCTCTGCAAAAAAACGTACCGACGAAGACCCAATGAACGTGCAAGCCTCGATGGGAATTCCGGCGCGTTGCGAGATCTCGACAATTGGGATGATGTCGTTGCGATGTGTACGCGCTGCGCAGTTGGGGCGGATCTTGAGTTTCTTTTCGGCGATTTCGCGGGCCAGACGTTCGACTCCAGCCGCGTGTGTGCCGCCGGCGCCGGGCAGTCCGATGTCGGCAGTATCGATGCTGAGCGCTTCCATCAAGTGAAGCAGTTCGAGTTTTTGTTCGACTGGAGGTTCTGAAACGGACGGCGACTGCAATCCGTCGCGCAACGTTTCATCGTCGATGCCGATGTGACGGTTAGGCGCCTTGAGCGACGGCTCAATCGTATTCCAATCGTAAACTAACTCGTCGATTGTCACTCGAGCACCTCCAACAGCGTTTCTATCCACAGATTTCACAGATTTTCTCTGTCTGTGTATAGTTTATCATCATCGCGGCACACTGCTTTATCGATCCCCAGTTTCTAAGGAAACAATAGACAGAGTTGGCCATTACTAAGGAACTATTCGACGCTTTGCTTGAGTGGCTGGATCCCGACCGCGATACGGCAGGGCGCCGGTATGAGACTATCCGAGCCGGACTGGTACGCATGTTTGTTTCCAAGGGCATCAGCGATGCCGGACACTCTGCCGACGAGGCAATGGATCGAGTGATGAAGCGATTGCCGGAGATTCGAGGTAACTACATCGGGGATCCGGCGAAATATTTCCATGGGGTGGCTCGCAATCTCATTCGTGAAGCCAAACGAGGAAAGGAAGTCGCGACCGAAGTGATGCCCGAAGGGCACACGCAGGAGCCGGACATAAGTGACACTTCTGAATGCCTGGCGAAGTGCTTGAAGCAATTGCCGCGAGACAAACACGAACTCATTCTCGATTACCATCTCTATCACGGGCACGCGAAAGTCGAGCATCACCGGCAGATGGCCGGCGAGCTTGGGATTTCAGAAGGCGCTTTGCGTACCCGCGCACATCATCTGCGAATTAGCCTTGAAAAATGTGTAGTTCAATGCCTTGATCGGCAGGGGCAGGAACAAAAGTCGCACCTGATGCCATAGTTAGTAGCGGCGACGTGGGGGGTGGCTATCATTATTAAAGAAGAAAAAACCGAGGTACGAAACTATCTCCTTGGCCAGTTGAACGAGACGGACGAGGAGCGGTTGGAACTGCGACTGCTGACGGATCCTGCTTTTGGCGAGGATTTCGACACTGTAGTCGACGAGATTACTTATCAATATGTCGGCGATGAGTTTCAAGGTGAGGAGCGGACGCGCGTTGAGCAGTACTTTTTGCGATCCGCAGAACGTCAAAACAAGGTGAGATTTGCGCGCGAATTGGTTCGCCAGGCAGAAGTCGAACGCGGCAGCAGCGTTGTGAACGCGCCAGTTCTGCCCGATCCCGGCTGGTGGGAACGCGCCAGCCTGTTTTGGAACAGGCAGGCTCTATCAGTTCGCTTCGCGACGATATTCGCAACATTGATAATCCTCGTGGGTCTCGCAATGCTTGTGCTGCCTACGCGCAACCCGACTTCGCCGGCTTACGCGTCGATTGCTTTGAAGACTAGTAATTCAGACCGGAGTGATGGTCCTGAAGTTACGTCGGTGAAACCGCAGCCGGGTGTTGCGGGACTCCGGATTGAGCTCATTCTTCCGGAGGAAAACACGGCGGCTAAAAGCTATCGCGTCAATTTGAGTAGTGAGCAGGTGTCGCGAGATGTGCCGGTCACGGAACAGAGTGGTCGATCGGTTGTAGTTGTAGTTCCGACAGCAGAAGTGCCGCCAGGGAGTTACACGATTCGTCTCTTCGCTGTGAATGCTAACGGCACTGAGCAGAGGATTCGTGGCAGCTATTACTTCGACGTCGAATGAAGCCACAAAAAAGCACAAAGGGCACAAATGCATCGCTAATATATTTGTGACTTTTGTGCTTCTTTGTGGCCCATATTGCGGCGGCGCCAGTAGCCCCAGGCAATACCCGCCAATAGAATCATAAGCAAGCCAGCGCCAACTGCATTCTGAACTCGCGGCGATGCGGCTGTAGTCGCCGGCATTCTAATCGGCTGCGTGAACTCTCCCTGCAAAGTGAAACCCGCCCAAAAGTGCGGCGACTGCCATTGCGAATTCTGCCTGAGCGTATTCTGCGCGGCGCGCAACGCCTCAGCCGGCCGCATGCCTTTTTGCAGCATGTTGGCGTAGAAGTATTTCATCAACTCCGCAGTCGCTTCATCATCCACCTTCCACAAACTCGCCACCACGCTCGATGCTCCGGCATGCATGAAACCGCGAGTCAAACCGATCAGGCCCTCGCCTCTGACTTCCTTTCCAAGGGCAGTGCGGCAAGCACTCAGCACGACAAGATCCACTGGAGCGTGAAGGTTGTAAACATCCTGCATCGTGATGAAGCCGTCCTGAGGGTGGCCTGCCGCATCAAGCATTGAAAGGTAGAAACCGGAAAGCTCCGGACTATCAGGCTTGAGCCGGCCGTGCGTCGCGAAATGCAGAATCGCGTACTTTGACAAATCGGTATTCTCAAGCACTTGACGCGACGCATTAAACCCACGAGCAACGAGCGACCCCGGCCCGGCAATGTCGCGAATATTCTTTAATTCAAACTTACTGTATATGAGCGGTTGGATAGCGGCAGGATCGAGATAATCTGCGCTCACTTCGATATCGCGCAAAGCCCGCCGCGAGGGTTCCGCTTTCTCCGTTTCCACCGCCGCCAGCACTTCACTGGAAGTCGAATTCTTGAATTGCGCGTAGTTCTTCGCGAACACCGGGTCACCAAACGCGGCCAGCACTTTTGTGCTCGGCCGGCGATTCTGTTTCTCCTGGCGTATCTGTCCCAAAATCGATGCTGACGGAGCGTTTATAACTTCGTAGCTCGACACCAACGGTTCCCGATTACCTGAAGGAGCGGGCAACAACTGGAACGGAATGTAATTGAGCGCGCCGTCGGCAACTACGATCACTCGCGAAGAATTCAGTTGACCAGCAAGCGGACCGAGCACCAGTTGCCCCAACTCGGCCGTCGCTGTGTTTAGACGATTGTCAGTGTCAGTGGTGGGGTCGGTCGAGAGGAGGTCATAGACCTTTCGCACCGCATCCGTGATGACGGGAGCCCTGGGCAATTCGAAGACCTTTACATCGTTGTGAGTTATCGCCCAAACGTAACTCGCGTTCTGTCCCAGAAAATACTCGAGCACCATCGTGCGGTCATCTTCGAGAATGAGATCTTGTATCTGCTGCACAGAATACGTGACGCGCTCTTTAGCGTGATCCGAGGTTGGAGTTGATACGCGCATCTTCTTTACAACCTTCTGGTGTTGTTCGCGCAATCTCGTTAAAGAGGTCTCCAGTTGATCGAGGTCTTCTTTTCTGTAGTCCTTTGCAAGAAGAGTTATTGTCTGATCCACTTTGGCGCGGATCGATTGCCGAAGCATTCTCTCCTGTTCGACTAGCTGCGGATCAACGCCGGCGTGAAGTTTGGTTTGCGTGTCGCGCAACAACTCCGCCAGGGAGCGAGCTTTTGCCTGTTCACTTGCCTGAAAAGCCAGCACCTCGAAACCCGACGACGGCTTCGATTTCTGTTGGCGCATCAGGCATTCAACATAAGCTTCGTAACGGTCCTGCACACTGGCGGAAAATGCAGCCGCGAAAACACGACTCGTCAAATCGCGACGAATCTCTTCAGTGTTCGCTATCGACTCCTTGAGATATCGTTCGGCCGCGTCGTAATTACCCTGCCGCATTTCCAAACGCCCAAGCGCAAAACGGACCGCGGCTTCCTTAACGCGATCGTCTACCCCGCGAAAAGTTTTGGACGCTTCGAGATAACTTTCTCGCGCACGCGCAACCGCGCCCTGCTGCTCGTAGATTTGACCAATCAGCGCCCGTACCTGCGCGACGTCTCCCGGGTTGCCGGCGCTTTCGTAGACGGGAAGCACGCGCTGCAAATGCTGAAGCGCAACCTCGTATTGGCCCATCGCGATATAAACTCGACCCATGTGCTCGTGGCATTCGGCTACATCGAGCTGAGTGGAGGCTGGATCGTCGGTGTTTGCAAATTGGTGGAGTGCCCGTTGCAACTGAGTGAGAGCGGCCGGATAGTTTTTCAACAGGAAATAAGTGTAACCCGTCATCAGTATCATGCGATTGTAACTGCGAGGGTCTCGTGCCTCGTGAAAATACCCCATCGCACGCTGAAACTGCTCCAGCCCGTTTTCCGGTAGGCCACTTTCGTTAAAAACGTAGGCCAGCCCGCTTGCAATCCGTCCCATGTAAGCGGCATCGTTTTCTTCGTTCACCAGATTCAGCGCTTGCGTTAAATAAGAGACGCCGTTCAGCCACTCGCCGTTTCGCCCCGCGATATAACCCAACATGATTAGGGTCTTTGCTTCTTCGACGTCGTTGTGCTGCTGACGCCAGATTTGCAGGGCCGCGTCGAAGTATTGGGCCGACTCGGTCATCGAATTTTGAGCGAAATAATATTGACCGATACGGGCGTAGGACATTGCGATGCCAACCTGATGGTTAGCGGACTGGAAAAGCGCAAGGGCCTCTTGCGCAGTTTGAATTGCAAGAGGATGGTTCGTCAGGTTTTGGTTGCTACTGAGCTCGAGAAGCTCATTAGCGTGTTTGATAGAATCGAAGCTCTGGGGATCCGCCCTAACCGCGCCCAGAAAATACGGTCCTAAGACAAGGCAAACCAGCAGAATCAGTGTTGCTTTGATAATTAAGGTTTGCCTCATCTGGCTGTACAGAACCGAGCGCCGGTAAATAACTTGATTATGACGCGACAGGGATGGGAGAGTGACCCCGCGCTACCGCGCTCGGTTCTGTCCACTGTTACTGGTTGTTGTTTGAGTTGTTCCGTTCGAACAGCCCAAACGTTTCACTTAATGGGAACATCCTCGCCGCTTCATGTCTGCGTTTATTGCGAGACCGAGTGTCGCGCGGATAGTTCTTAATCGTTACATTCTCAGACTCGAATCCGGTCTTGTCCATCGGATCGCTCTTGGGCCCAGCCAGCGCAGACGCGCCAAGCAGTCCCTCGTTCGCATAGACAAGGCTGGCAATGTCTTCATCCAGAGCCTCGTCCTTATTCACCTTCGGCCACTCAGGCCATTTAGGCAAATAACGCCTGGAGTCGTGCTCGTCTCTGCTGACGTCGCGCATAGTCTTACCGCAGTAAGCCTGCAAAAACGCCAACCACGATTTGCCTGGTTCACTGGACCCAGTGTGGAATTTGTACTTCGCATACTCCGGCATGATCGTACTGTCTTCCGAGGGTTCAGACCATGGAAAGTAGACGGACAGCCCACGTGAATATTGGTACGCCGGCCCTAAAGAGTCAGCCGCTACAATGATCCGCGGGTTGTATGGATCACCCTCTCTCTTTGGGTTCTCCTTCACCAGTTGGTCCATCACATCATCGCAGGCTTTATTAAGACGTTTAAGGATGCCTTCCAGTTTCGTAGTCAAGGTGATGCCGGGGTTATTAGTGAATTCCGTTACCTTGTTACTTAAGCAGAAGCAAAAGTCGTAAAGGTCGGTGAACATCTCATTGTAAAAACTCTGCGCCTTCCAATGTGACAACAAAATGAAGTCCTTGCTCAGCGGCTCAGTCAAGCCCTCCACCAATGCCGCTGTCAACCTTTCCATCGGTTCTTTCAGCTTGGAGAGTTTAGTTAAGTCGCATAACGTCAACTGAAAGGAGTAGCCTGCCAGAAGAAAGTCAGTCGAGTTGAAGAGGCAGTAGTGGAAGATTTTTACCAGCATCTTTTTGACGTCAATCCCTGGGCCCTGCTCAAGCAGATCATTGAAGATGCGAATCAAAATCTGCCGGTAAGGCCAACTGCCGACAAACGTCGGTCCCTGCGACGCCAGCATGTAGTTAGCCAGGCCTTGTAGTTCGTAAGCCACCTCGAGTGAACTTACGGAACAACTGTGGAAGCTAATTAATTCAAGACTGGCGTCCTGGTGTTCGATGGCCTTCTTGAAACCCGTTAACACTCCACCTAGCTTCGAGAGTGTCAGCGCTGGGTGGGTGGCATGTTCATCGAGCAGGAAGATGTCGTTGCCCACTACCACACCATGCCCGAGGATAAACAGCATGTAATGGCGGGCGGGATATTCTTCAGCACAGAAGGACAGAAAATCTGTCAGCGCCTTTTCAGGATCCGGCTCCTCGCCTTTTGCCAGAGTCTCTCCGTGCGAACCGTTTCTGCCGTTGCGTGCAATTGGCGGGTTATAATCAACACCATCTCTCTCTTTCAAGACTCTTTTGAGAGCCTCTCTCACCGATTCTGGCTCGCCGGACTTCGCGTCAACGGCCACCGTGCTGGTTTTCTCATCGCCCCAGAGCTTGTCCTCGATCATGTTGCGGACGAAGGGATCATTGCCGGGGAATCCAATATTATTGGCGCCGTGGGCTTTCAGCTTATTGACGAGGTTGACGTCAAAGATATGTGTCGGCGTGCCTGGGGTGTAAGGATCGAACTGGGCAACCACGTTAGCTTTTTGGTGAAATCCAGCGGCCTTGAGGGCCTTGAGTTGCGAGACAATGCTGATAGCAAGTGGATTGTCGCTGGCGAAATAAAACATCAGCGTCCATTCCTTAGTTTCACGAGTTTCCATCATTGGGATGCTCCTTCTTGCTCAAACAGGGGGTGCTGGGCATGCAGAAACGATTAGAGGTGCGTCAGGCTATTCCCAGGTCAGGTTTCTGTCAACCACTTTTCTGCTTCATAAGTAATGGCAAACTGGCGGAAAATGTGTCTGTACAAGAGGTGAGCTGGCTTGATTTGCCTGTGGACACTCTTCGTCACGTTGGAAGGGGTCAGTACCGTGGTTGCTCATAATTATTAAGGCATAATGCGTAACGCGGACCCGACGCTACCGCGTTACAGTACTGACCCGATCCAACATGGTACGTGTACAAGTCGTGATTTTGACGAAGCGGGCTTCTGTGTTGTAGCCTCTCCCGCAATTCCAGCTTGCGCTGTGCTAGTCGTTCCCAGACGACAGGAATCAGTAGAGTATCTGTGGCAATCAAGACAATCGCCGTGGGGTCTGATCGTGCGGCAAAAATCATGGCCGTCCGCGCCAGCGTTGTGCGCGTTGCGACCGTCGATCCTGATTGGGCTCACGCGAACGTGGTAGCACGGCGCGTCGAGACCAGCGTTCCCGCTATGCCGCTGACTGACTGGCAACTCATGCAGGGCGCCCGCGAACGAGCTTTGGCAGCGCGCGACTCTCTCCGAAGCCGGCGATTAGAGGCCGACATTTACGTGGGGCTTGAAGGCGGTTTTCACTCAGTTTCCATCGAGGGTGAGTGGCATACGTTTTTGCGAGGATGGGCTTACGCCACGAACGGAGAACGAGGGGCATTCGGTGCCGCCCCGTCCATCTCAGTGCCTTCAGATATTGTCAAGAACGTGGTCGAAGGCCGCCGTGAGCTGGGATTGGTCATCGACGACGTCACGGGCGAGCGCGACATACGAAGTAAGCAGGGTGCGTGGGGTGTGCTCTCGCGCGACCTGGTAACGCGCTCGATGAGTTTTGAGCTCGCGCTGATCGCGGCCTTTGCGCCTTTTTACAATCCAAAGCTTTACAGTTAACCAGAATGGACGAACTAGTGGCACAAGTGGATCATGACGAACCGCCGCCACACTCGCGAGCGAGTGCGGGTTGGGTGGAAGTGATTGCCGGATCGATGTTTTCCGGAAAGTCGGAGGAACTGATCCGCCGTTTGCGCCGCGCGAAGATCGCACGACAAAAGGTGCAGGTCTTCAAACCGGAATTAGATTCGCGCTTTGCAGACAACCAGATTGTTTCGCACTCCGAGATGCGTCACGAGTCAGCCAACAGTCGTTCCGCTGCCGACATACTTGCCAAAGTCGATCCTGATACTGAGGTTGTCGGAATTGACGAGGGACAGTTCTTTGATAACGAGTTAGTCAACGTAGCCAACGTACTGGCCCGGCGAGGCGTACGTGTAATCATTGCCGGGCTCGATCAGGATTACACCGGCAAACCCTGGGAACCAATGCCGCAGCTTTTGGCGATCGCGGAGTACATCACGAAGACCCATGCGATCTGCATGAAGTGTGGCCAGCCTGCCAACTACTCACAGCGCACCTTTGAATCGGAAGAACGCGTCGCAGTCGGCGCCGCGGACAAGTACGAAGCGCGTTGCCGGATGTGCTTCGTCCCTCACGCCGATGCGCCAACAGTGCACGGCGATTAGCGCTACGACGACAATCTCCAGGGACACTGCTTGCCCTTTTTCATTACCGGGCATTGCCGCATGCAGTTTTCGAGAATTTGCCTGAGCTGATACGCCCGGCTGCGAAAGGCCCCCTCAGTTAAATTGAGTTGCCGGGCCATGTTCCTGCGATACTCGATCTTCTGGTGTCCTTCGTACAGGTAGTAATCCAGGATCAAATCTTGTTTGTTCAGTGGCAGGCGCTGGAGACAATGTCGCAGGCAATTGTGTTCGTCGCTTATTTCAGGTTGAGGCTCAGCGCGAACGTCGATCAAATCTGCGGGGATCTCTTTCCGCCGCTTGCTCTCGCGAATAATATTCTTCGCAACACCGCGAAAGTAATAGGCCGGCTCGCCCCTGTAATTTCCTTTGATGTCGGGTAGGCGCACCATTACACGGTTGATTGTTTCATCAGCCAGATCTTCGGCGTCGTTGAAACCTTTCGAAACGAAGATCCTAACAAGACCCGAGCGAATGGTTTCGTACTTCGTGCCGGCAGCCTCCCGATCAGCGTTCAGCCAGGCAAGTAACGAATCAAATTGTTCCTGTGTGATAGTCACGATTTTGATTAAGAACTCAGGATATTGAAGGCTGCGGCGATGGAGCCGTGCGGATGCTTCTCGGTTTTCCTTATACCAACCGCCGCTTCAGCACCGTCGCCATCCATCAATGGACTACTGGCTAGTGCGGTTCGCGCATTCTTTACTTTTTCGTCAAGCGCCTCGCGTGATTGCAGTGCCGCCTCTCTTGCCTGTTGAGCGGCATCGGCTCTCTGTGTCTGGCGCCCAATTTCCTTCTTTAGAGTCTGTTCGTTTTGCTGGCCGGGAAGACGGCCAAAGTAATATCCGATAAGGACAAAGATGATTGGCTCCAGACGAGAAACCATTGATAGATCGGCTAACGGCTTTAGCTTCCCGACGAGTGCCAGGCCATAAAGAGCGATAAATGCGAGGGTCAGCAAGACCATTACCCACTCTTTAAGCGTTTCTGCCAATCCTGTTGACCCGAGTTCATCAAGTTTAAGTTTGACCACTGCGAAAGCCTGCTCCTATTTGAGAATTTCATTTGCAAGAAACCGGCTGGCGCTATATAAAGAGAGTTCGCGCGAGTATGCTGAGTTCCAGGTCACCACTCGTCGAGTGAGGTTCTAGCCAGCCGGTTTTGTCTTCACTGGATAACGCACCGGATCAGTTTGCGAGCTATCACCCTGACCGGAGCTCTTCGCATCGACTTTCGGAATAGTTTTTTCGTAAACCAAAGACTTTTTCCCCGAGTTGTTGAAACCTACCCCCGAGGATTTCATGACTGCTGCCCCGTCGTCCGAGATCACAGGCTTACTAGTTGATTGGAGCAACGGTGACCAAACAGCCCTCGAGAAGCTTCTGCCACTGGTAGAGCAAGAGCTTCATCGCCTGGCGCACAGCTACATGCGCCGTGAGAACCCGGATCACACACTTCAGACTACGGCCCTCGTAAACGAGGCGTACCTGAAACTCATAGATCAGAAAAAGACGCGCTGGCAGAATCGCGCGCATTTTTTCGGCATCGCCGCGCAGATCATGCGCCGCATTTTGCTGAACTACGCGCGCGACCAACACCGCGAGAAGCGCGGTGGAAAAGCGGTTCAGGTGTCTCTTTCCAAAGTCGCGGTTGTTTGTGTGGAAAAACCAGAGGAACTGATCGCGCTCGATGAGGCGTTGAAGCGTTTAGCAATGATCGACGAACGGAAGGCTCGAGTGGTGGAGTTGCGGTATTTCGGCGGGCTGGAGATAGAAGAGATAGCGGAGGTATTGAAAGTATCTGCCGTTACAGTGATGCGTGATTGGAAATTTGCAAGAGCCTGGTTGTTTCGAGAGATGGGCAATGGCTGACAGAGATTTTGAACGCGTTGAAAACGTCTTTCACGCCGCTCTGGATCTTCCGGTGGCGGATCGAGACGCTTTCATTAAGCAAGCATGTAACGGCGATGAAGGTTTAATGGCAGAGGTTTCATCATTGCTGTCGTCGGTGGAGAACAGCAATGGGTTCATGGGCCAACCGGCGCTCACCGCTGCTTTCAGTGTTCTAATTAACTCACCGCAAGAATCACTCCTGGGAAAATCACTCGGCGCTTATCGAATTATCTCCTCACTGGGTAAGGGCGGTATGGGAGACGTGTATCTTGCGGAGGACACGCGACTGAATCGCAAGCTCGCTCTCAAGTTTCTTTCGATGGAACTTCTCAGTGACAACTGGGCCAAACGGCAGTTGCTCAAGGAGGCCCAATCAGTGGCAATGCTCGATCATCCGAACATCTGCCAGGTTTATGGAATAGAGGACCACGGTGAACGTAGTTTCATCGCAATGCAATACGTCGCAGGTACTACGCTTGCAGACTTAATGCAAAAAAAGAAGCTGAGCATAGACGAGGTTTTGTCCCTCGCAAAACAGATTGTCGGCGCCCTCGCAGAGGCTCACGCTCACGGAATCATCCATCGAGATATCAAACCCAGGAACATAATGGTGACTCCGAATCAGCTAGTGAAGGTATTGGATTTCGGACTCGCCAAGACTGTCCAGAGGATAAAAGGTCGTGAGGTTACGGAAGACAGTATTAGCAACCTGGCTGGTGTGTGTGCAGGCACGATTCCTTACATGTCTCCGGAACAGTTGCGCGAAGAAAAGCTCGACTACAGGAGCGACGTTTTCAGCGTTGGTATTGTGCTCTATGAAATGCTGACGGGAAAGAATCCCTTCGCACGCGACAACAACGCAGAGACGATCACTGCAATTCTGTCAGAAAAGCCCCGTCCCCTCGAGCAGAGCGGCAATCAAGTTAAAGACCTGGATCGGATAGTGCAAAAGTGCCTGGAGAAAAACAGCGAGGATCGCTACCAGTCCGCCAGTGATTTACTTATCGATCTCGACGTAGTTGCGGGTGCGTATTCCACTGCTGAATCACGACGGAAATTGATCGGGAAGAATGTTGTGACCAGACGCGTCTCTCGCGTCGCTGTGATGGTGGCTGTTATAGCTTTAGTGTGTTTCGTATCGTATTTCATTTACGCACACCTTACGAGACCAAAGGTCGTGGCCGTATTACCGATTCAAAATATATCTGGTGATCCAGCGCTGAACTATTTGGGAGATGGTCTTACTGACACCATCACCACAAAGCTCTCACGTTTATCCAAGCTGAGCGTTCAGCCTCCCACTCTCGTTCAGTATTACAAGGGGAAAACAGTTGATCCCAAGCAGATCAGCGAGGACCTAGCCGCTGACGGAGTCTTAATAGGAACTATATCAGGCACGACTCAATTTCCGGTTTTGCACGTGAAGCTGGTGATGAAAGGAACCGACGGATTAGCCCGCTGGGAGCAGCAGTATCCGGTTGATTTAAGCAATGTCTTTGCCCTGGAAGCTGATATTTCACGAAACATTACTTCGAAAATGGAGCTTGTCTCAGCCGAGGACGAACGCCTCGTAAAGGAGCTTGTCGGACCTGCCAATCCGGCGGCTCGCAAGCACCATTGGTTAGGTCAGTACTACTGGAAAACTCGGGGTGACAACAAGAAAACGCTGGACGACGCCATTCGCGAATTCAAGGAAGCTATTGCGCTCGAGCCCACTTACGCTGAAGCATGGGCTGGATTGGCTGACTGTTATGCCTATTGGAACGTTGTTGCATATGGACAAGCTGACACTATAGAAGCAATGAATATGGCAGTACGTGCCGCAAAGGAGGCTATTGAACTCAATCCTAATTTGCCGCAAGCACATACGTCACTGGCGACCGTGTACATGAAATATTATTGGGACTGGAATGAAGCGGAACAACAATTCAAACTGGCAATCGCTTTGGATCGTAATTATGCCCCGGCGCATTATGGTTACTCGCGATTATTAACGATTCGAGCGCGTAATGAAGAAGCGATAGCCGAGGGCCGTCTCGCCCGTGACCTGGATCCGTTCTCTGCATCTACCATACTGAATTACTGCCGAACTCTCTTTTTTGCGGAGCGCTTTGAGGACTCAGTTCGCTGTTACGACAAACTGGTCGAGGATCATCCTGACTATAAAACAGGGCGATACGTGCGCAGTTGGGTGTATTTTCATTTGGGAAGATACAACGAGGCGATTGCTACGCTCGAGGATCTATACGCCCAGGACAAACGACTCGCGGGAGCCGCATTAGGTTATGCTTACGGCCAACGCGGAAGAAAAGCGGATGCGGAAAGAATCCTGCAAGAGATGCTGCCTTTTACAAAGGATAATCTTCCGCCGCAAGAGATCGCGCTGATCTATTTCGGGATCGGTGAGATGGAGAATGCGCGCATCTGGTTTGAAGAAAGTGCGAAAGCACATTTTGCGCCTTTTGCATTTCTTCTGGTCGATCCGATGTTCAAGAACCTCCGTGCTGAAGCCTGGTTCATGAACCTTGCGAAGAAATACGAGGCGCCGTTTCCTCATTAATTGCCATTCTCAACTCGTGCAGAACCATCGTCGCGTCCAGATGATTACCGGGAGCAAGCAGTTTGCTAATAAGCGAGCTGAGCCTTTGAGGAACTTTTCGTCCTAAGTTTTTCTCAAACGCCTGGTCCGGTTCTGGAAGTCTCCCGGTTAAAAGGTAATAAATCACTACACCCAAAGCGTAAAGATCGACCTGCGTGCCGGCGAGCTTGCGTGAATCACGTGGTGTAAAAGCCGAGGTGCTCCAAATTCTTGATTCGGAACCGTGAAGAGGGCAAGCTCCTTCAAAGTCGACCGGCCGGAGAACATTCGCTTTTCCAACAATGATGTTTGCTGGTTTGCAATCGCGCCAGGCCCAGCCTGCTGAATGAATTCCCGCCAGCAGCGACGCCATCTGAATTGAATACGCGAGAACGCGCTTCACCGGAAGTTTTCGTTGTTGTTTTTTCAAAAAATCCTGCAGGGTTTCGCCTTGTATGAACTCCGTAACCAGATACTGGTTGTTGTTGAATTCAAAAGAAGCGTAAACCGAGGGCACAGGCACACCGGCCCGACACAGCGATCGGAGAACTTCTTCCTCACGTTTAACTAGCCAGGTGCCGTCGCGACCATCCCACGTCGTTTCACCACTCTGGCGACCTTCTTTCAACAGACACAGGCGGGGAGGATTTTGACTAAAGTCGAACGCTTTATAGACGCCGCCTTTGCCTCGCTGCGTAAGAGACTGAAAGGCGCGAAAAGTTGTGGTCAGTGGATTGTCTCTTGAAGGTTTCTCGATTGGGGTTTCCTCCTCGAACAATGGAGGCACCCAATGAGGTCTGGCACTTTCCGCGTATCGCGCATCCGGCACCAGTTGGCCGTCGGGTCGGCGCAACGCCGGTACCTGGATTCCATCTTCCACATGCACCGTCAATGACTCAAAAGAGCCGTAGCGATAGAAGATGCAGCTGTTCTGATGAAGGCGAAAGTCGAATGGAACAGCGGGAGCCGGTAAACCATTCGTCAGGTGGTCTAACTCCTGCGCCAGCGATCTCGCTTCTTGAATCGACCGGGGATAGACCGTTATGAACTTTCCGACCTGGCAATATCCGAAATGTACGCCGGAGTTCAGTTTCTGAAGTTCGTCCAAAGAGGAGGGGGCTTTGAACAACACACCTCGTCGTTTCAAAAGAGGAGCTACGTTTTGCAGGATTTTATTTGCGGACAGAATCGTGGCAGCGATATGCAATTTCCACCCTTGTCTCAAGTCTCCATCTTCATGTGGACGACTAAAGTTCCAGGTGGAGTTGGCGACTGTTACAGGTAGGTGCTCAGAACACAGGCGCCCCCATTTTTTCGCTTCCGCAGTGGCCCGCGTACTTGCATTCATGTGATTTGAGCCTGAGCAATGAATTGCGAATTGAGCTTTGCCACGGCTGGAAGTCTTCGCACTGATTGCTCAGCGGAAGACTTCCCGGCATGGTCAATTCAGTTCAACTGGATTGTTACGTTGTCCAGCAGCTTGTCACCTGTTCCCGACCCACACATTCCGTTACGGACAAGATAGGCTCTAGCGAGTTGCCTCGCATCGTCTGTTGTGCCATCAGTGGGTATGAGCCGGGCGAGTTCAGCGTCGTCCTTTGCGAAGAGCTGCATATAACTTACATAGTCTGTCACACTACCCAGGATCGCTTTGATTGCTTTACTTTGAACATCATCGCTTACAGGGGTAGGAGCTTGTGGATTGTTTTGCTTTGCGATCCGTTCAGCATGTATCGCATCCGCTACCTCCTTGATATTTTCATCTATGGGCATTGCCTGAGTCTCCTTTACATGAAAAGTTCTAAGTTAAAACGCCTGAATGACGTAGCAATTCCGCGAGATCAAAACCCTCTTCTTTTCCGAGAATTGGATCCCACCCCTCTTCCTTCACATCGTCCACCTGACTGCGTTGTAAACACTCCAGCAGCACTGTTGCCACGATGTAACCACCAACCGGACCCAGACGGTTACCGTTTTGGAAATGAGCAGCCTCAGCGAGAATGTAAAACCATAAAGGCGTCTGTTTTGAGAAGCCCGATTCCTGGAGGACTTTCACTTGTTTGTCACTTACTGCCGCGCTTACCTCTTCGATCTGCGCTTCAGAAAGGATAGACGTGCTGGGTAACTTCAATTTCTGGGCTACGGCTTGGCCAGTGGGCAAACGCAACAGATATCCTCGAAGGAGATCGATTACCGCCAAGCTTAAGATTGGTTTCTTCGGTTGCCCGCTACTTGCCGGGACGGTGTTCAAGTTACTGTTTAAGAACTCAGCTAATGGCTCGGTCAACCTGGGCGCGAGGTTGCGGGCAACGTTCACTCCACCGGGTATGAAACCGTTCCAATCGATAATCCAATCTTTCAATATGTGATGGTAGGGTGGCAGTGCCGTTAGCGTGAACAGCTCATCAAGCCTGACCAGTTTACGAATCGGACTGTAGTTATATTTGCTTCTAATCATGGCATGGCCAAACCGGAAGGCGGCGGCGGAAAACTCGACCGGCATAAAGAACTCATTTTTGGAATCAAATACTTCCGGCTTCGAGTTCACGGCGTGTGCAATGTCCTCGTGGTCGACCACTCTGGGAAGGTAATCGTTGATCACGATATCCCGATAACGTCGCCTAAGAAATGCCTGGGCCTTCTCAAACGAGGCGCCGGCCTCTATTAGCACGTTGTGAGCGCGAAGGAAGGCGAGATGGAGTTGGGAAATAATGAGGTTTTCATCGTTTCTATGGTCGCCTATTCTGGCTTTATATGGAGCGTGTTCGTCGCGTGGCAGGTCAGAACCCGGTAGGTTGCTGTTAGCTGCCATTTCAACCTTCATCGCCTCGTTCACAACCGGCACTGGATAGCATTTTTGATTGTCAAGTATCGGTCCGTAAACGCTGTCCAGATCCAGCAGACCGGTGCGCGGGCTCTCGATCGCCTTTATCTCAGCAACGGAAAATGGAGTCAGATTCTCAACGTCATCTTTGTAGAACCTTACGCGATCGGTTAGCGGGTCGAACGTCAAGTCGTGAACAATGAATTGGCCAAAATAGGTATAGATTGAAGGTATGTTGGAATCGAAGGCGTGGTTATTCGGATCTTTATCAATCATCGTCATACCCAGCTCGACCAGTGACCTAACAGTCTCCGGACCGGGAGGCAACAAATTCGCCTGATCCATTTGCAATTCGGGAAACATGAAGCCGAATCGAGCCGGCTTGGGACATTCGACCGAATTCACTTCCGGAGCTGGTTGATTAGCTGGGTTAGGAAGATTGAGTGCTTCACTCAGCAACGTGGAACTATGTTGTGGCTGCATTTTGTTTGTCCTTCCAACGAAGAGTTAATCGCCGTACGCTGAAGGCTGTGAATAACTCGTGATCAAGAAACTAGTAGGATCCAAATGAAGAACATTCGGTGAACCTTACTGCTAAAGGCACTGGGTTTTTTCCGTCTGTCAATAACGCACCAAAACGTACCTTTGACGCTCATCAACATTTCAGATTCATCATATAAACGTCGATGCGATCCACCATGCCGTTTATTTGCGTCGCTCATGTGGCAACGAAAAACTGGATCACACCGTCTCAGCACGCAAGAAGGCTTCATAATTAACGTTCCTCTATCTGCCAGGTAGTCGCGTCTCCCCGATCGCGCGGGGTTTCTTTTGGAACCAAGGTTGTCTCCCTGCTGTCCAACAGTATGTCGTCTCCCCGTAATCGCTAACCACGGCTGCGGCTGTTCTCTGTTCCAGCCGGGCTGTCTTCAGGAGTACGACAATGAAGCCAAAGCACCTAATCATAATAGCGTTGTTCTGCCTGTTAATCGGGCTCAAGGTGGTGGGCCAGGAGACGTCGAAGTCCAGCACCTCTGACTACCGCCTCTCCGGTCCGTACACTCACGGAAACCTGACCGTGTTTCTCGTGCATGGAAAAGATCTGATGACGAGGACATTTCTCACCCTCCAGGAAGCGCTCGCGCAGAAGAAGGTGAGAGTCTACGAAACGAAAGACGTGAATGAACTGGCGATCAAAAACCTATCGGACGAGGACATTTACGTGCAATCCGGCGACATCGTCCGCGGCGGCGAGCAAGATCGGATGATTTCGATAGATTTCATAGTGCCCCCGAAATCCGGTCGCATGCCAATCGCTGCTTTCTGCGTAGAGTCCGGAAGATGGAGTAAGAGAGGAAACGAGCCCGCTGCAGTGTTCGCCAGCTCGGCAAACATGGTTGCGACAAAGGATCTAAAACTCGCGGCCAAACGAGAGCAGTCGCAGCAAGCAGTTTGGGAGAACGTGAGTGTGGCGCAGGAGAAGTTGGGCAAAAACGTCGGTGGACCCGTTAACTCGAATACGTCCGCCTCGAGCTTCGAATTGTCAGTTGAAGACTCGAAAGTGAAGGAATCGACCGCTGCCTACATCAACGCGCTTTCCGGCATAGTGCGGAACAAGAGCGACGTCATCGGTTACGTCTTTGCGATTAACGGCCAGGTGAACAGTGCGGATGTTTACGCGTCGCGGGCATTGTTTGCGAAGCTGTGGCCCAAGCTTCTCAAGGCCAGTGCGGTGGAAGCGATTGCAGAGTTGAAGCAGGATCTCGAACTCAAACCGGTGGCTGACGAGACAGTGCGAACGTTTCTGGCTGAGTCTGAGCGTGCAACTGCGGCGACGAGGGAAGTGACGCCGCGCGTGAAAGTAGTCACAAGAGAAGACGACAAAAACATTTTCTTTGAAACTCAGGATCGCCAGCAGAAGGATGGCTGGGTTCATCGAAATTACATTCGCAAGCAGTAGTAAAACCTCAACAGCACAAAAAATTTGGCGAGCGACTAAAACAACGTCGCTCGCCAACTATGAGGCATGCACACAGCATGGACGGGTGAGGGATTCAGTTGCGTGGGTTGAGGCGCCGCCATAAAGATCGGCCCGCCTGGGACCCTGCTAAAAAGCGACGCTCAATTGATATGATCTTCATCCGGCAAACATTTCCAAAATTTTTCGTTGTCACCCGTACGAGCCCGGCGCAAGCGTCGCGGCCAGTAACTGCGGAAGCTCTGGGCACACTTTCCGCAGCTTCCTGGCTAGCAACCCCGCAAGGAGAATTATCCTGGCAGGGACGGGGGATGCAGAGAACGCAAGCGCCGGGCTTTCGCTGAAAATCCCGAGGCGCGGGGAACAATTCGCTTCCTAATATTGATGACTGAGAAGTGGCAAGTATTTCATGTGAGGGGAATCAGTGTTGGACGAGCCGCGAAAGCCAACTGCGGCGGCAAAGCCGCACCGACGAATTTTGAAGTCACTTTTCCTGAGGCAAAGCCGATTAGTGCGCGACCTTGGTCGAATAGAGAATGCCGTACATCGCATTCTTATGCCGGTCAAAAGCTTTGCCTTCGGTCGCGAGCATTAGATTAATTAACTGTAACTGCCCTGTGTACTTCCGGTAAGCCATCCACTGGAGCCGCCGACTATCGTCCGGCTTCTCAGGATTCGCTTCCCGGAACTGCACACCTTTGAGGCCGTCAATTTCCACCCATTTAACTTCGTCCACTTCGCCATTCTTCGCGCGGCTTTTTGCCTGGTCGTACCAGGGCTGAAGATCTGCCGGAAAATTTTCATCCATCGGCGAGATGCTGACTATCAAGTTGGCGGCGTCTGAACCGCCGGGCGAACGCCACACAAACGTCTTCGACTCGTTCTCGGCTTCGGTCCAATTGGGCGGAACCGTCCACGACATACCTTGCCGCTCCCACTTTATTTCCTGGCCACCAGCGAGGGCAGCCGTTTGCTCCGCCGTCGCCTGGCCGTGTTCCTCAGATGCGCCGCCGCTACTATTAGAGCCAGATGGGCCAGACGTTGAAGCGTCTTTCTTGAATCTTCCGGAGAGGTTGCAGAGCGAAAGAGCAAAGCAGACCAGCACCACAAGCAGGAGATTTTTCATGCGCAGACTTCTATGCCATGAAGCCGCAGAAAGTCAACACGATTAGTCACAAAAAAGCACATAAAACACAAAACATAGCTTCATTGTTCTACGCGTATGCGCATCTTCGTGGGCCATTGTTTTGAAATCGATTTGCGGCTATCCTATCTACCTTCCCTTTCAACCCCCCGGTTAATAACTTCGCGCGTGAGCGTGAACCCTTCGGAGATTGCCAAATGAAAAATACCGACGTATCGCCGGTCCTTGTCCTTGCGTTAGTTCTGTCACTCGTAGTGATCGCCTCGAGCGCGTGCGCGCGCGGTGGCACCGTGGCCAATGTCAACGTGAACAGCAATGTCAATGTCAACGCTAACACTAACGCGACGGCCTCAAACCTAAACGCAAACACCGCTCCTTCAACGATCGCCGCAAAAGAACCGGATAGTTACCGGGCGACGCTCGTCTTTAGCGCAGAAACCGAAGGGGGAGAGAAGACGATCGGCATCCCGACATTGTCCGCTGAAGTCGCCCGCAAGGGAGAGGACAGGCGACTCTCTTTCAAGCTGCCTGACGGCTCGGACCTGGTTTATCTCGAGCACGCCGGCGTTCAATACGGCATCGCTCCGGCGCGGAAGCAGTATGCTGAGTTGACGCCTGAAGCGACGGGTTTTCAGCTTCACAAGCTGATGACGCCCGGCCAATTGGTCGCTTACCTTGATCGCCTCAAGGGCATCGAATTCGTGGGCGAAGAACAGCAACAGGGTAGAACAGCCCTGAAATATCGTTACGCCCGGACAGCGCAGACATCCACGTCGGCAGGCGAAGTGAAGACCGAATCGTTTGTCTACGTCGATAAGGACACTGGTCTACCTCTGCGCGCGGAACTTTTCAGTGAAGCGACTGGGAATGTTCAGGGTGTTAAAGGCGCGACGGTGGTAGCGGAGATGCGCAACATTCAGACCAACGTCGATCCAAGCCTGTTCGAGATACCGGCAGGTCTCAACAAAGTTCCTGAAGCTCAGGTGAGAGCGCAGGTAAACGCAGTAGCGAACACTATCGCGGCGGTACTCCGGACACTATTGTCCAACATGAATAGCGCGCCACCGCCTCCATCGCCAACAGTATCGCCAGCGGTATCGCCGGCGGCTAGTCCGAGCGCAACACGGTAAAGGTGTGAAGAAATGAGATATGTTCTTGTTCTCGTGGTGGGAATCCTCGTCGGCGGCGCGGCTGCGATCTTTTTCCTCGGCGTGCCGCCGGCAAAGTCCGCGCCGGGACAGGCGGTGCAAGCGCCGGATAAAGGAGCGAACCCGCCCGGAACAGTCGTAATTGCTTTGGAGCAGAGTTTTGTTGACGCTGTGCTGGCGACAACGTTCAACGGTTTGGGAACTCCAACGTTTAATTTGGGCCAGACGCAGGGAGATGAGCGCGTCGAGCAGGCACTCTTTCAGGGTGGATGCACAAACACAATTACACTCTTGCCGGAGGGCAGTGGCGTCAAGACCGGCGTGCAGTTTCGCAATGGCAGCGTCTACGCGCCGCTGGCATTTACCGGAAGCTACAATCTGGCCGGCTGCTTACAATTCAAAGGTTGGGCCCAAACCCAGATTAAATTGTCTTTCGATCAGGAAAAGCAGACTGTTTATGGACACGTTGACGTGGAAGGCGTGAATCTGGAAGGTGTGAACCCGATTGCAAACAACTTCGTCACTGTGTTCGTGCAGACCGCGATCAATCAACGAGTCAATCCGCTGGTGCTCGTGAGCGAGCAACAGCTCTCGCTGATGATACCGGTAAAGGCGAGCAACGGAGCTGTCAAAGCACGCGCGAAGGACGTGCGCGCCGAGATACTCGACGGCTCGCTTAAGTTGTATTTGACGTACGAGTTTAGTGGCGTGAAAGGCGAGGGAGGAACTTAGACCTTCGGGTCCTCCCGCGTCACACCCATGCCATAGCGAAAAACGAGCTCACCACCGAGCCAGCCTGAGATCGTGATCAGGATAACTCCGACCAACGAGAGCAGGAATGGAATCGTGAGACTGCGGCCCACCCATTCGCTGTAACTGCTCATTCGCAGGAACAGGCTAATTGCAAACACGATGAGCGCTATGACATTGAGTCGCGCGTGCCAATTCGCGACTTTCTTCACTTCGCCATTCTTTATTGCCAGCCAGTCGATAATGCCGAAGATCGCGGCGACAACAGCCGCTAAACAGCCGGCTGCGAGCAGGAATTTAGAGATCACGAGCAGCGTCGGATTCCGATTGAAATAGAAAAGAATATCCACTACAAACGAGGTCGCCCACAGTGCGAGCGGAAACGGGATCAGCATTGGATGGATTGGGTGGCCGGCGATATTGGCTCTGCTTGTCATGAGACCCTCCTTCGGGAGTAGCAAGGTGACTACAAGAGGTGAATTCGTCCGGGGGTTTTAGGGCAGAGCCTATTCTGCTAGTGTCTGGTCCAACGGTCAAGTTTGGCGCAGGGATGTACGGGAGTGGACATGATTTACATGCAAATCCTGATACACCATGTCAATCCTGTAAAACGGGCTTTTCAGTTTCGGGTTGAGCGGCGGCGGAGGCGGCCAATAGCCGCTGCCGTTCGAAGTGGTCCGCGATCTCTTCCGCAGTCTTTCGTCCGACAAAGGGAGTTAGTTCATTCACGCCGGCGCGTGATATTCGTTGAATCGAACCAAAGTGGCGCAGCAGTCTTCCTTTACGCTTGTCTCCAACACCGGGAATCGCAGTGAGCTCGGAAGTAAAGTCGCGCAACTCTCGACGTTTGCGATGATAAGTAACAGCGAAACGGTGAGTTTCATCGCGCACCATTTGCAGCAAGCGAAGTATTAACGAATGAGAATCGAGGTAGATCGGCTCGTCCTCTCGGCCCTTCATCAGCAGGTACGCCACGTCGTTGTGTCGCTGCGGCGGTTTGACAATACCAACCATCGGAATGGCTTCGAGCCCGAGCTCGCTCATCGCGTTTGCCGCTGAATTCAGTTGCGCTTTGCCACCGTCAATCATGATCAGATCGGGTAGTGGTTTTCCCTCCTCGAGCAGACGGCGATATCGTCGCGTTACCACTTCGTGCATCGACGCAACGTCGTTCGCACCTTCAACGCTTCTGATTCTGAACTTGCGATATTCCGAACGATTCATCTTTCCGTTATCGCAAACGACCATGCCGGCGACATTCTCAGCGCCCTGGATGTGTGAAATGTCGAACGACTCGATGCGCGCGGGAAAATGCGGCAGCTCCAAAGTTTCCTGAAGTTCCTCGAGCACGCGCTTCATGTCAGGCTTGAGAATGCGGAAGCGTTGTTCAAACGCGAGCTTGGCGTTCTTATCGACAAGATCGATCATGTCGCGCTTCTCGCCGCGCTGCGGATCACAGATTTTTACACGACGACCTCTTCGTTTTGTGAGCGCTTTCTCCAGTAGTTCGCGATCTTCAAAGTCAACCGGAACGTAGATTTCGCGCGGCACATAATCCGAAGCGTAGTACTGTGAGAGCACGTCGCTTAGAAACTCAGCCGGGTCGAAGGCATCTTCCGGCAAATCTTCCCAGAAAAATTCTCGGCGGCCGACGATGTTGCCCTCACGCATTGTGAAGAGTTGCAACGCGAGTTTTGGTCCTTCGCGGTAGTAACCAAAAATATCGACGTCGCTTTCCGAGGTCGTGGCCATCTTCTGTTGTTCGGAAAGCCTGATCACGGTCTTGCGCAGGTCGCGATACTTTGCCGCCAGCTCGTAATGCATTCCGTCAGACGCTTCAAACATGCGCGACTCGAGCGCGTCAGCCAGTTCTTTGTTTCGCCCTTCGAGCAGCAGCCTCACGTCGCGCACCGCCTCCTGATATTGTTCGGGAGTGCACAGTCCCTTGACGCACGGACCAAGGCAGCGTTTGATGTGATACTCGAGACAAGGCCGTGGCGCTTTGCCGTCAATCTCGATATCGCAAGTACGCAACTGAAACGTACGATTGATTAAATCGATGGTCCTGCGAGCCAGGCTTGCCGGTAGGAATGGACCAAAGTAGAGTGCGCCGTCGCGCTGAATGCGACGCGTGATTACCACCTTCGGAAACGGCTCGTTAATAGTGAGCTTGAGATGAGGGTACGACTTATCGTCCTGAAGCTTGATGTTGTAGCGCGGCTTGTGCTGTTTGACTAACGACGCTTCAAGAATCAATGCCTCGACTTCGTTGTCGGTAACGATGAACTCGAGGTCGGCGATCTGACCCACGAGCGCGTCAGTTTTGCGATCAAACGGCCGGGCGCGAAAGTAGGAACGAACGCGGCTGCGCAGGTTCTTGGCCTTGCCGACGTAGATTACCTTTCCCGCCGCGTCTTTGTGCAGATAGACGCCGGGTGAAGGCGGAATTTCCTTGAGTTTTTCTTCTATGGGCACGATCTTGAGATGCGTTCACGTGTATTTTAGCTTACGCAAATGCATTTTCCACTTAGGCTTCCTTCCAACAAACCATTTGACGCCGCCGGTTTCGGGCTAAACGCGGTGGATCACCTGATCGTCGTGCCCGAGTATCCGGCGTTCGACACGAAGATACGCCTGCTCGAACACACGCAATCAGCCGGCGGCCAAACAGCAACCGCGATGGTTGCCCTGCGGCGCCTGGGTTTGAAAACGGCTTACGCCGGTCGGTTTGGATCGGATCCGGAAGGAGTGTTTGGACTAAAGACTTTGAAAGACGAGGATGTCAACATCGACTTTGCGGAGGTCGTCGAAGGCGCACGAAATCAGATCGCGTTCATCACGATCGACGTGCGGAGTGGTGAACGCACAATTGTTTGGGATCGCGACGACCGGCTCGCTTACGAAGCAGACGAGGCGCCCGTAGAGTTTGGCGCGATGGGGCGAGTGCTGCATCTTGATGCGCACGATCCACCGGCGTGTGTTCGCATCGCTCAAGCTGCTCGCGAGAGCGGTACGATCGTCTCGGCCGATATCGATAACGTCTACGGCGGTCTTCCGGAACTGCTTCCGTTGATCGATATTCTGATTGGCTCGAAAGAGTTTCCGCGACGCGTGACGGGAATTGGCGACGAGCGTGCAGCGCTGGTCGAGTTAAAAACTCGATACGGCTGCGCAGTCGTGGGCATGACGATCGGAGCTGAAGGTGCGGTAGTTTATTGCGATGGAACGTTTATCGAATCACCGGGCTTTGAAGCTCGTGGCGGTTGCCGCGACACAACTGGTGCGGGCGATGCATTTCGCGGGGGCTTTCTTTACGGATTTCTCACGGGCGAAGACATCGAGAGCAGTTTGCAATTAGGCAATGCTGTTGCGGCGATAAAGTGCAGCGCATTAGGCGCGCGCACCGCTCTTCCGACGAGGTCTGAACTCGAAGAGTTTTTGGGCCACAGATTTTCGCGGATTGATACGGATCAGCGTTAAAATCCGTGTTAATCTGTGGCTAAAAAATCGAGGCCACAAATGAGACTCCTTTTAATCCTGGTGAGTGTCTTGCTCCTGACTATGAACATCGGGCAGCAGCGCGTTCAGTCAACTGCCGACATAGTCTTCAAGAACGGCAACGTCTACACGGCTAACGACGGAGCACCACGTGCTCAGGCGATCGCCGTCAAGGCAGACCGGATTGTCTTCGTCGGCTCGAACGATGCTGCACAAAAATTTATTGGTAAAGACACGCGCGTTGTAGAGCTGAAAGGCAACACCGTCGTGCCGGGTTTCACTGATTCGCATCAGCATCTTTCCGGCGTCGGCCAGCGCGAGATGACCTTGAATCTCGAAGGCACAAGCAGTCTCGCGGACTTCCTCGCGAAAGTGAAAGAGCGAGTTGACCAGACAAAGCCCGGTGAATGGGTGACTGGACGCGGATGGATCGAAACCCACTGGCAGCCAGCCGTGTTTCCGACGCGTTGGGACCTCGATAAAGTCGCGCCGAATAATCCTGTCATTCTCAGTCGCGCCGACGGGCACGGCGCCGTCGTAAACAGTGCCGCGCTAAAACTTGCCGGCGTCGACAAAAACACTCCGAACCCATTCGGCGGCGAGGTCTCGAAAGACA
>JBKPJS010000140.1:0-4605 GCA_046730815.1 Acidobacteriota bacterium | reverse complement strand
GCGATACGAGGTAACTCGGAATCGCCATATCGATTGGTGGCTCTTCCATGTGATAGACCAGTTTCGGCAGCAGATCAGCGACCGAGGGCTTCAACATGATCTCGTGATAGTCAGTCTGCAACTGCTCGTTGACGCGGCGTGCCCAGCGCACGTCGTCGGGAATGATGTCGTAGCGCAGGTCTTCGCTCTCGATGCCGACTGTGTAGGTGCTAATCGGCCGGCCGTTGCCGTGGCGTTCCATCATCGCAACGATTCCGGAGGAGTCGATGCCGCCCGAGAGAAACGATCCCAGCGGCACATCGGCGACCATCTCCATTTTCACAACGCGGTCGAGCGTGTCGAGCACGCGCTCGCGCCAGGAGGCTTCGTTCTTGCCCTCTTCGATTTTGGCGAATGAAACGTCCCACCACTGCTTGAGCGTAAGCTGGTCACCACGGAATTGGATTAGATAGCCCGGAGGAACAGTCTTGACGTTTCGAAACAGCGTATTCGGATCGGGCGACCAGAGGAAGGTGAGAAATTGATGCAGCGCTTCGGGATTGAGTTCAGGCTTTACAAATCGCGTTGCGAGAATCGCTTTGATCTCTGACCCGAAGACGAACGCCGGCGGCGCGCCTGCGCGAGCTGGAATGAAGGCGTAATACAGCGGCTTGATGCCGACATGATCACGGACCAGCGTCAACGTGCGCTCGCGGTTGTCCCACACCGCGAAGGCAAACATGCCGTTGAGATGTTCGACAGCTTCCCAGCCCCACTCGGAAATCGCTGCGAGTAAGACTTCCGCATCTGAATCTGTCCGGAAGTTATGGCCTAGGGATTTTAGTTGTTCGCGAAGCTCGCGATAGTTGTAGATCTCACCGTTGAACGTGAGGACGTAGCGGCCATCATGCGACAACATGGGTTCGTGACCCGCGGGACTGGTGTCGATGATAGCGAGGCGGCGGTGGCCCAGGCATGCGCGCCTGCTGGAGGAATCGATCGGCTCGGATGTCCAGATCCCCTGATCGTCACGCCCCCGATGCTCCACGCTCTCGAGCATTGGGCCAATCAATTTCTCCGGGTCGACACTGACAATTCCTGCGATTCCGCACATTGATCAAAAACCTAACCACAGATTACACAGATTTTGAAAACCGATCCGCGCAGATCTGTATGTAAAAGATCCGTGTAATCTGTGGTTCAAAGCTCGAAAGGGCGGCGCTCGCGGAGTGAGTCGAGTACGCGGAATGTTGCGCGACTCGTTGCCGCTAATTCCTCGAGAGTGATCGGAGCCACGCCACCCTCGAGCACGCTCGCACAAACCGCGCGCACTTGGGCCTGTTGGCCCTTGTCTTGTGCTTTCAACGTAACTTGCTCCTCACGTCCGTCCTTGTAGAGCGTAGCGCGTCGATAATCATCAAGTACAAAAACTCGTCCATCGCCAAATATCTCCACGCGCTCCTTCGCCAAAGCTTTATCGCCTTCGCTGAGATACGCGACAGCGCCATTCGAGCCATCGGCAAATCGCAAGGTGATGAAAATAGAATCGGCATCGACAATTTTGCTCGACTTTGCGCTCATCGCTTCTGCAAAAACAAACACCGGCTGTGCTCCGGTCAAATACTGCATTAGATCGATAAAGTGGCAGACCTCGCCAACGATCCGCCCGCCACCTTCCTGGACGTTCTGCGTCCAGTGATCTTTCGGAATACGACCGGCGTTCACGCGATAGAGTATCGAAAGCGGCGTGTCGCGACCGGCAAAAAAATCTCTTGCACGCTGAGCGAGTGGCGAGAAGCGGCGGTTAAAACCGACCATCAACTTCCCCGCGGAACTTTCGGCCGCCTCGAGAACTGATTCCAACTCCTGATCATTGAGCGCCAGCGGCTTTTCGACAAACACGTGCTTGCCGTGTTCCAGTGCTTTGCGTGCGAGTTCAGCGTGTGTGTCGTGACGCGTGCCAATCACGACGAGATTGACATTCGCATCCTCCAACACTTCTTCAGCGCTCGACACGGCATATGCAAATACAAATCTCTTTCCAACGTCGTGCGCCGAGATTCCAGAAGCCGTTGCTATCGATCGAAATTCAACGCCCTCGCCTTTGAAGTGTGGCAGCAACATCGCGGGAACGTAGCCGCCCGCGCCAATTACTCCCAAAACAATCGACTTCTCCGATTTGCGCGCTGGAGGCGTCGTAGTGAGCGCGACTCTTCGCACGATCTCAGCTTCCGGATCATAGTTGAGCACAATACCCAAATACGGTTCCTGCACGTCCCCCGAGATCAAGCGGTAAGCATGCTCCGCTTCTGCAATCGGAAAGCGGTGGGTCGTCAGTCGCTCGACGTTGACGCGCTTGTCGCCCACGAGTTCGAGAAAGCTCTCGATATTTCGCTTCTCGGTCCAACGCACATAGGGAAGCGGATAGTCGTGCCCTCTTTCTTCGTAATCAGGATCGTAGCGACCTGGTCCATACGACATCGAAATGATCAATTTGAGCTCACGACTGAAGAACGGCTGGCGTGGAATGTCCATGCCCGTCATTCCCACGACTATCACGCGTCCCTTCAAACGCGACACTCGCGCTGCGAATTCAATTGGCTGGTTCGAATCAGTCGCAGCCGTGATCAGCACTGCATCGGCGCCGTGGCCGCGCGTCCACGTCTCGATCTCTTTTGCTGCTCCTTCACCTGAAACGACTCCGTCAGCACCCATTTCAAGCGCGAGCGAAACTCGCGACTGATCCAAGTCCAGACCGAATACGCGACAGCCATTCGCTTTGAGAAGTTGGACCGTAAGTTGGCCCACTAAACCCAAACCAATAACGACAACTGATTCACCGAGCGTCGGCTTCGCAAGCCTGACGCCTTGAAGAGCGATCGCGCCCAGCGTTCCATATGCTCCCGACTCGAAACCCACACCTTCCGGCAGATGGACACAGAGGTTCTTCGGGACCGACAACACTTCGGCGTGCGAAGCAAAACCAACACCCGCACACGCTACGCGATCTCCGATCTGAAACTCCGTGACGTCTTCGGCAACGGCTGAAACGATTCCGGCTGCGCTGTAACCCAGCGCTTGTGATGCGGCCATCTTGTCGCGCACCGAACTAAACGTGTTGAGAATTCCCTCGTTCTTTACTTTGGCGACTACAGCCTTAACGAGATCTGGGCGTTGCCGCGCCTCCTGGACCAGACCCTTGCTGACGAGTTCGACCGCAGCTCGCTCGGTGCCCGCGCTAATCAAAGATGAAACAGTGCGTACGAGCACTCGACCGCGCTGCAACGCAGGCACCGGCACTTCGCCAACGAATGGTCTGCCTGTCTTTCTGTTTTGCAACACCTGCTTCATAAATTGATTTTGTCCGCAGATTTTCGCGGATAAACGCAGATTAATCCGCGTTTATCCGCGAAAATCTGCGGCTAAAACTCTCTCGATCAATCCGCTCACCCACTCCGCACGCGCGTCCCAGGTGCCGCCCGCTACAGCAGCCTGTCGCCTTGCCGCATTCGCCGGATCGTTATCGTGAAGCGCCTCCTCGACTAGCCGGATAAAGTCGTCGCGCGTGCGCGCGATCCGCAGCACGTCGCGCATTGGCTCGTATTCCGGCAACGGCGAAATGACCACCGGCTTTCCAGTCGCAAGATATTCACGAACCTTGATCGCCGAACCGTAGCTCGTGAAAGACTGCTCAGTTTCCCACGGCAACACGCAAACGTCGAATCCAGCGGCGTACGCGGGCAGATCTGCATAAGCGACCGGCGGCAGGAAATGCGCGTTGGGTAACCCTTCAATCTCGAGCCCGCGCGATCTGTTTCCGATAAAGATCCATTGCCACTCAGGGCGCTCGCGTGAGGCGCGCTTGATTAATTCCTGATCGACGAGCCACGGTTCAATGGCGCCAAAGTAACCCAATCGCGGTCGTGGAATTTTAGCAATCTCAGAAGCAACGTCGATCTTTCCGTTACCGACGTTTCGCCAATGATCGTAATCGACCCCTTGTTCCAGCAAGTGCGACCGTTCACATCCCCGTGTTGCTTCAGTAAAAAGTTTTCGACCGGAGTAGAAGACGAGATCGGCGGCGTCGATGGCCCGTTCGTGCATTCTGCGTATCAAAGCCGGATCGGTAGTGTGATCCATCGTGTTCGCATCATACTTGTCCGACACGTGATAGACCACCGCCGACTCATCCAGAGCCCCGATCATGTCGGCGGCAGTGGGAATGGCAATCCAAAGAATCGGTTTCCTCAGGCCGCGGTTATGGGCGAGACGTTTGATCTGCGCTCCGATCAAACGACGATTGATTGAGCGCGCGGTAGCGGTGCCGAAGAACGGTAAACTGGCCGGCGAGACAACTGTGATGCCTTCGTCTGTTTGACGAGCAAGCTTCGAATAACTTCCGAGCTTGCGCTTGATTCGTGGCAGTAGGTCCTTGTGGGCCAGGCCCGGGAGGCCCATCGAGATCGAGTTAACGAAGATAACCTTGTTGCCGGCTCGCGCAAACTTGCGCATGAGGTGGGCCTTGGAATGTGGGTGGTGATACCACCAGTCTTCACCGCCAAAGCAGATAATTGATTTGTCGCACAGCATCTTACAGGATTTACAAGATTTTACAGGATCTACAAG
>JBKPJS010000139.1:0-5204 GCA_046730815.1 Acidobacteriota bacterium | reverse complement strand
GAGCACGGTCGAAGGCATTCTCGATTACGTGCTGCGTGAAATGACTGACCCGACCGGCGGTTTCTACTCGACGCAAGACGCCGACTCCGAAGGCCACGAGGGAAAGTTTTTTGTCTGGGACATCAAAGACATTCAAACTGCCCTGGACGAAACTGCTGCTGCGCGGTTCTGCGATTACTACAACATCACCGAGTCCGGAAACTTTGAAGGCAAGAACATCCCGAACGTAACGCGCTCACTTGAAGACGTGGCCGTAGCGCACAACATTTCCGTTTCCGAACTGCAAGCGTCTCTAAACGAAAGCAGGCGCATACTGTTTGACCTTCGTGAGACACGGATAAAACCCGGTCGCGATGAAAAAGTACTTACCGCTTGGAATGGTCTGATGCTGTCGAGTTTTGCCGAAGCGGGAGTGGTCCTGGACCGGCCCGATTACACGGATGCTGCCCGGCGAAACGCGGAGTTTGTACTGTCGAACCTCCGGCGCGACGGAGTGTTGCTTCGCACATGGAAAGACGGCGTGGCCAAGTTCAACGGCTATCTCGAAGACTATGCGTTTCTGATCGAGGGACTCGTCACGTTATTTGAAACCACGGGTGAGTTTCGTTGGCTTGACGAGGCGCGGGCCCTGACGGAGCGAATGATCGAACAGTTTTGGGACAACGATAACAACGGCTTTTTCTTCACCGGCAAGAGTCACGAAAACCTGATCGTGCGTTCGAAGGACTACTTCGACAACGCGACTCCCTCGGGAAACTCTGTTGCCGCCGGCGTTCTTTTGCGTCTTGCAATCCTTACGGGCCAGGAGAATTATCGCGAGCTGGCGGCAAATATCATCCGTGAAGTAGGTGATTCCATTCGCCGCTATCCTTCGGGATTCGGCTACGCCCTCTCCGCTGCTGACTTCCTTCTCTCAACGCCTAAGGAAGTCGCGATTGTCGGGAACAGCGCCGGTGATATACGTCCTCTCCTCCGGGAAGTGTGGCGAACGTATTTACCGAACAAGGTCGTCGCCCCAACTTTCGCTGGCGCTCAGACGATTCCGCTAATGGAGAATCGCCCACTGCTAAACGGCCGGCCAACTGCGTACGTGTGCGAACATTACACCTGCAAACAGCCGGTAAATGACCCGTCTGCGCTCGCCGCCCAACTCGCAATCGAACAGGATTTACAGGATTAGAAAGGATTTACACTTAATCAGAAACATCTTGTAAATCCTGTTCAAAGTCGTTATATTTGCAAGCGTGCTAAACAGTGTTTGGCACCATCCCAGGCAGCTAAATCACCTTACAACCGCCGCAGTTCCTAACTTGGAAGGATTGGGTCCCCAGCAATGCTGAAAGCCGACTGGAAGAGCACCGCGCTTATGGCGGGCATTTCTGTCGCCAGCATTGCGCTGCTGTTTTATACGGCCGCGATATCCGATCAAACCTTCGCCAATGCTGCTTTGGGTCTGCTTATCTCCTCCCTCGTCTACCTGCTCTATCGCGCCAACGAACGCCGCCTCGAAGAGATCAAGCATGCTGAGGCCGAGCGACGCCGGCACGTGGAGGAAATGGCGACCATACACATGAACACGATCGAGTCGTTGGCGATTGCGATCGATGCGAAGGACCAAACGACCCATGGACACGTGCGTCGCACACAGATCTACGCAACGGAACTGGGAGCGCTGTTCAAGGTTTCCGAACAGGAGTCGCGCGCTCTTCACGCGGGCGCTCTGCTTCACGATATCGGCAAGCTCGCAGTCCCTGAATACATACTCAACAAGCCGGGCAAACTCACCGAAGCAGAATTCGCGAAGATGAAGATCCACCCGACTGTCGGTGGCGACATTCTCAAGCGCGTCAACTTCCCTTATCCAGTCGAAGACATTGTTCGTTATCACCACGAGAAGTGGGACGGCAGCGGTTACCCGAAAGGTCTCAAGGGCGAAGCCATTCCACTCGTTGCGCGCATCATCTCCGTGGTTGATTTCTACGACGCGACACGTTGCGATCGTCCCTACCGCAAGGGCATGAAACGCGAAGAGTCGCTCGCGCTTCTTCGCAGCATGGTCGGCAGTGCTTTCGATCCAAAGGTTGTGGAGACCTTTATCCAGCACGTCGAAGAGTTCGATCGGCTGATCGACTCGCAGGACATCCAGGAGCAAGTCGCGTCAACGGCTGAAGTCGATAATCAAACGAGCACCAAGCCCGATGCGGGTCTCGCGTCAGACATTCTCGGCGTTTTTGAAGAAGCTTCGGGATTTCGATCGATCACTGACGCGCAGCGAGAAGTTTTCGCGCTTCATGAAATCGCGCAGACGATCGGCTCATCACTCAACTTGAGCGACACCGTAACGTTGGTCGCGAACAAGTTGAAAGCGATTGTGCCTTTCGACACTTGTGTGATTTATCTCGTCGACGAACCGTCGGGTAAAGCGGTCGCGGCGCACGTCGTAGGTGAAGAGGTTGAGTTGTTCAACCGGCGACGGATCAACATCGGCGATGGTATTACAGGCTGGGTGATAGCCAACGCGCGTTCGATGTGCAATGCGTCGCCGGAATTGGATCTGGTCGGCATTCCCGAGGAAGTAACGAAACGTTTTCGCGGTGTGCTGGTATCGCCGTTGGTCCGCGAAGATGGCGCCTTCGGGGCGATTGCGCTGTATTCGCAAAGTCGCACCTCATATACCACCGAACACGTGCGTCTATTGGAATCAGTTTGCCAGCACGCGTCGAGCGCTCTCAACAACGCTTTGACTTATGAGAGAACACGAGAGAGCGCGTTGATTGATCCGTTGACGGAACTGCCAAACGCGCGTGGCTTCTACATGATGCTGGAACAGCGCATCGCCGAATGCCAGCGCATGAACAAAGAGCCGGTTGCGGTGGTCTCGATGGATATCGACGATTTCAAAATCATCAACGACAGGTACGGACATTCCATTGGCGATCGTTTGCTGGCGAGTGTTGCGGGAGTCGTGCGCCGCGAGTTGCGGCAGATGGACATTCTGACACGCTATGCGGGCGACGAATTCGTTGCAATCATGCCGATGGCGTCGAGCAAGATGGCCGAGTCGATCAGTGAAAGAATGCGGAATGCGGTTGAAGATCAACTGTTTTCTGTGCGGGCAGGCACGATGGTGGGTTTGGGCGTGAGCCTCGGAGTCGCCTGCTTCCCGGAAGATGGTGAAACGACGGAAGAATTATTGACCGCCGCCGCACGGCGGATGCAGCGCGACAAGAATGCACGCAAGACCGTTCTCACGGTCGCCGAGGCCGGCGTCAGCTCGATCGACATGATGACCTAAGCCGCAGATTTACGCAGAGGAGCGCAGATCAAGAGTTGATCTGTGCTCCTCTGCGTAAATCTGCGGCTTTTACCTTCTTTTGCCCGCGCGCCCGCCCTCGCTTATAATCCGACCCTTCATGAGCAAACAAACAGCAGCGCCACCTTCAGCCGCCAAAGCCGAAGAGCAACAAAGCTCTACCGGCGTGATGGATGCCCCAGCAGATGTTGACCAACAACAACTTAAACAGGAAAGAGACTCAGCCAAGAAACAACAAAAAGCTCGGCTCAGTGGGCTCGGCTCGGAGCAACTGATCGAACTCTACCGGCAGATGCTCCTCATTCGTCGCTTCGAAGAGAAGTCGGCTGAAGTTTACGTCGCCGGCAAGATCGGCGGCTTTTGTCATCTCTACATCGGGCAGGAAGCAGTGGGCGTCGGCGCGATCTCTGCGATCCGGAAAGAAGACTACGTCCTCGCAAGCTATCGCGAACACGGTCTGGCGCTGGCAAAAGGAATGTCAGCGAGGTCGATCATGGCAGAGCTATTTGGCAAAGCCACCGGCTGCTCAAAAGGCAAGGGCGGCTCGATGCACATGTTTGACAAGAGCCTGGGCTTCCTTGGCGGCCACGCAATCGTCGGCGGTCAGATTCCACTGGCGACGGGCACTGCTTTCGCCACAAAGTATCAGGGCACCGATCAAGTGACGCTCTGTTTCTTCGGCGAAGCCGCCGTGAACCAGGGCGCGTTTCATGAGTCATTGAACATGGCCCAACTCTGGAAACTTCCCTGCATCTACATCTGCGAAAACAACCAGTACGGAATGGGCACTTCCCTGGCGCGAGCAATGTCTCTGCGCGACATCGCGCAAAAAGCCTGCGCGTACGAGATGGCCTCGGAATTTGTTGACGGTATGGACGTGCTCGCCGTTCGCGAAGCCACGGCGCGTGCGGTTGAACGCGCGCGCCAAGATTATCTTCCGACACTGCTCGAGATTCGCACGTACCGTTTCATGGGCCATTCGATGTCCGACCCCGGCAACTATCGCACACGCGCCGAAATCGAGAAGTACCAGGAGCGAGATCCCATCAAACTTTTTTCCGCCAGTCTCATTGAAGAAAAGATCGCGGACCAGAAAACGCTCGATGAGATTGATCGGAAAGTGCGGGAAGAGGTTGAAGACTCTTTGCGTTTTGCTGAGGAGAGTCCGTTGCCCGATCCAAAAGAACTCTACACCGACGTCTACGCCAATCCCATCGAGCCGGGCAGAAAATAGACTCTTTTATGGCGACAATCACAATACGCGAAGCACTCAACCAGGCCCTCCGCGAAGAGCTGGCCCGCGATGAAAAAGTTTTTCTAATGGGCGAGGAAGTCGCCGAATACGACGGCGCCTACAAAGTCACCAAGGGACTGCTGCACGAGTTTGGCAACAAACGAGTAATCGACACGCCGATCACTGAGCTCGGCTTTGCGGGACTAGGAGTGGGCGCAGCAATGGCTGGACTCAGGCCCGTCGTCGAGTTCATGACTTTCAACTTCTCGATCCTGGCCACCGATCAAATCATCAACTCCGCCGCCAAGATGCTCTACATGTCGGGCGGCCAGTTCAACATTCCGATTGTCTTTCGTGGTCCAGGCGGCTCGGCATTTCAAGTCTCTTCGCAGCACTCGCAGGCGCTCGAATCGTGGTACGCATACTTTCCGGGACTGAAGGTCGTGATGCCGTCGACTCCGGCCGATGCCAAAGGCCTTTTGAAGTCTTCAATCCGAGACGATGACCCCGTCATCTTCATCGAGCAGGAAAGAATGTATGGGAACAAAGGCGAGGTTCCTGACGATCCTGACTTCACGATTCCTCTGGGCGTGGCGGACGTTAAGCGAGAAGGAACAGACGTAACGATCGTGGCGCGGTCGTTAATGATCCCGATTG
>JBKPJS010000138.1:0-3451 GCA_046730815.1 Acidobacteriota bacterium | reverse complement strand
GTAAAGAACAAGAATTATTTGTGCATTTTGTGCCTCTTTGTGGCGCTAAGCGGCTGCACTCTGCGGTGCAGTCATGAGCGCTTTGTACTCGCCGCTTTCAACCCACTGGAGAATTTCCGACACGCGCCAAACAGGAAACGGATGGCTCATTCCCGAGGTGATAACGTCTGCCCAGAAGCGGTCCAGCGCTTTCTCGTCGTAGTTCTTTTGGAAGTCGCGTGCCTGCGCGAGAAACTGATCGTAATCGACGCGCGAAGCAAAAGTGCCGCCGCTCAACTTCATCATCGTGCGGCCAATCACGTTTGCATCCTGAGTCACCAGCAAAGCAGCGCGATCGCAGGACAGTTCGGCACGTCTGGCCCAGGCAAGCAGTGCCGCACGCATGCTCATCGTGAGTACTTCTTTGACGATAAAGGCAAGGGGCGATGCGAGCACGGCGCTCTTCGCGAGAAACTCGATCAAGCGAGCGGCAGTCAGGTAGAGAACGTGTTCGGCATGAATATGGCCCACTTCGTGCGCGACAACCGCCAGGACTTCTTCGTCGTTAAGCCGTTCGATCAGTTGTGAATAGAGCACGATGACTGGACGCTCCACGCCTCCGGTGAACGCGTTGACGATCGGATTCTGTTGCACGAAGAGTTCCGGCATGTCGACACCGAGAGTCGTGCAAGCGATCTGAAGTTTCGCATAGAGATCAGGACACTGCGTCGGAGTAACCTTGACGGCGCTCGCGGTGAAGATGACGCGGATGGCAGACTCGCCGGTGACGGCGAGAAGTTTCTTGAGCGCCGAGTCAATCCCAGGAATGGCCCTCAACGCTGCGAGCGCGCGACGGTCAGCCGGGTGAATGTATTGTTCCTTATCCAGACGCGCAAACTTTTTGTGCGGCGCATCGGACAGTGGCAGCCGGCAACGTCCGCAGCGTGCGTCGCCGCCATCGGTGCGGACTTGATTTCGTTGGCCGCAGTAGCGGCAGCGTATGGAGGGGACGTTGTTAATGAAGTCTTCGTTTTCAGCCATGATTAAGAGTATCGGCCATGCCTTGCTCTTAAGACAAGCGTTAGACAGGATTACAGGATTAGCAGGATAAACAAGATAATCCTGCTAATCATGCAATGCTATCAGTGTTTGAAGTGCCGAACCCCCGTGAAAACCATTGCCAGCCCATGCTCGTTCGCCGCGGCTATTACTTCGTCGTCTCTAACCGAGCCGCCCGGTTGAATCACGGCGGAAATCCCGTGTCGCGCAGCTTCGTCGATGCCGTCGCGAAATGGGAAGAACGCATCCGAGGCAAGCACTGAACCCGCGACGGGAAGTTGAGCTCGCATCGCACCAATCTTCACCGAGTCCACGCGCGACATCTGTCCCGCGCCAACCCCGAGCGTCTGGCCGTCGCGAGCATAAACAATGGCGTTTGACTTCGTGTGCTTGCAAACAGTCCAGGCAAACAGCAGCGCGCGAATTTCTTCATCACTGGGTTTGCGGGTCGTCACAACCTTGAGTTGCTGAGCATCGAGTTTATGATCGTCGGCTGTTTGGACCAGCATGCCACCGCGTATTTGCCTGTACTCGAGCCTTCTTGAAGGTCCATCTTTCTTCAGCCGAAGAACGCGAAGGTTCTTCCTGGCTTTTAAGACTTCAAGCGCAGCCGCGTCATAGTCAGGTGCAATCACGACTTCCGTAAAGATCTTGACGACTTCCTGAGCAGCGTCCGTATCGACAGGTTGATTAAACGCGACGATACCACCAAAGGCTGAAACCGGATCAGTTGCGAGTGCTTTCTTATAAGCCTCAGTCGTCGTTTCTCCCACGCCGGCACCGGCCGGGTTTGTGTGTTTGATGATGGCGCACGCGGTCTGCTCAAAATCACAGACAAGGGGCCAGGCTGCGTCAGCATCGACGTAATTGTTGAACGACATCTCCTTGCCTGACAGTACCTCGGCATTCGCGAGTCCGCCACGCGTCGCCATTTGATAGAGGGCAGCAATCTGGTGTGGATTCTCGCCGTAGCGCAAATCAGTAATCTTAGCAATGGACCACGAAGCTTGGCTTGGAAGTTGACCTTTGAACTCTTCGACTGAGAACTCGTCCGCAATACTTGCAGGGATACTGGAATGGCCGATCGATCCTGCGACGGTCGCAATGCCACCGGTACCCGCCTCGCTAATGGAAAAAGGATTTGGCTGTCCTTCTGATTCAAGGTAGGAACTGACAATCATGTCGTAAATCGCCGTTTGTTCGAATGCCTGGCGCGCCAGACGTTTTCTGGTTGCGAGTGAGAGAGCGCCCTTGCGGCTTCTCATTTCATAGAGAATATTTTCATAGCTGGATGTGACCGTTACAACGGCGACGTCAAGCGAGTTCTTGGCCGCTGAGCGAATCATCGCCGGACCACCGATATCGATCTGTTCGATTGCTTCTTCCCGCGTCACGCCTTCACGCATAATGGTTTCGGCAAACGGATACAGGTTCACAACAACCAGATCGATTGGCTCAATTCCATGTTGTTCCATTGCGGCGACGTGCTCCGCGTTGTCGCGAATCGCCAGCAGTCCTCCGTGCACGCGCGGGTGCAACGTTTTTACGCGTCCATCCATCATTTCGGGAAAGCCTGTAATCTCCGAGATGTCACGCACGGCGATGCCGGCATCGCGCAGAGTTTTTGCGGTTCCACCGGTGCTAATAATCTCAACGTTGAATTGGCTGAGTTCACGTGCGAAATCGACGATGCCGGTCTTGTCGGAGACGCTTATCAACGCGCGTCGAATGGGTCGAAGCTGAAGGTCGTCAGTCATGCGTTTCTTTAAGGAAGTTGTTTGGCGCCTGGTGGCAGATTGATCATGAACTTGTGCGTACGCGAATACCCCATTCGTCCCACCGAGTATTCGACACCGTCAGGTTTCAAGCCCAGCGAGAAAACGTGTTTACGGTTATCGCGCGACGATTCGGATATATAGAAACCCAAAAGGTACTGGCTTTTCAAATCTTCTTCGATGGCCTGGAAGATTGGCGTCAGATCGTTCTGCTTTGGCGCGAGCGCAGATTTAGCGTCGCCAACGAGAAAATATTTGCCGCCAGTTTTTTCTGCGAGCTCCTTGAAGCCCTTGGTGGGACGGCGCACCGAGAGCCGTCCATCGCGTGGCTCGAAAAGTGGCAAGTGGATCACGTAGAACGAAACGCGTCTTTCCAGTGCTGCGTCAATCACGCTGTCAGGACTGGTCCTACTGCGCGTGTCGAGGCCGTCGCTGATCAGCACGACTATGCGACGCTCAGTGCGTACCGGCGGCAGATCGTCAAATGCTTTAAGTGATTGTGCGGCTGCATCGAATATAGCGGTATGCTGGTTTGCGGTAGCAAAAAAACTGAAGGCAGCGCGCGCCGTGGATAGATCTTTAGTGAATGGAGCTGCGAGGTAAGCGGTATCGGAGAAACGAAGCACGGCGACGCTCGA
>JBKPJS010000137.1:0-7184 GCA_046730815.1 Acidobacteriota bacterium | reverse complement strand
GGTATGAGTTTGGCTCGGTTTCAGCTTCCATAGCCATGAATGATTCCGAGATACGCGTTACCGACGGGAGCCTGGCTGAGCGTGATGGCGGTGGTGTTCAGTTCTCTCTGGTCGCTCCGCGAAGTGGTGAAAACAATATCTCGCTCGACGCGACGCTCGATCGGTTCAATGTCCAAACTCTGCTGGCGTTGTCGCCCTTGAAAAGTAATCAGCAACTCACTTCGGACACGCAGTCGGATATCTCCGGCCACATAAAAGTCAACGGAATCCCCGACGCGATGAGCGGCAGCGCGGATCTTCGCTTTGGACCAGGCAAGCTCGCCGGCGAACCGCTCGAAGGTATGACTGCGCGCGCGACGTTCAATGGGGCCAACGTGAATGTCGAGAGTGTAGATGCTCAATTGGTGGCGGGTCACGTCGTTGCCAGCGGGAACCTGAACACGAAGAGCAAGGCTTTCGATTTCCAGGGCAAGGCTGAAGGCATTCAGTTGGCGCGTCTGACTGCCCTGGCGAACAGGCCCGGTCTTCCGTCGGTGACTGGTATTGCCGACTTCACCGGACAGATTTCCGGAAATCTAGGAGACAAAGACTTCTCCGCTTACCAGGTCACGTTCGATGGTAAGGCAACTAACGTAACAATCAATGGACGTGATGCGCGTACTGTCGCACTTACTGGCCGAACCGCGAATCAACGACTCGATATTTCGTTGACGACCGGTGTGTTGGGTCAGGATCAGGTAGTCGCCGCTCATATCAATCTGGCCAGTGAAAACCTGGAGTCAAGTCTCGAAACCACTCTTACCAACGCCGATTTAACCAACCTGTTTCAGATTGCGTTGCCGCGCAGCACTGTCAGGATTACGGGCCGCGCGAACGGCACGATAAAAGCTTCCGGAAACTTGCTTGACGAAGACCAGAATTTTTCGCTCTCCGGATTGTCGGGCACTGCTAATTTCACGGAACTCAGTTTCCGCGTTGAAGACGTTCAGCTCAATGCCACGACGCCTCTAACTGTAAGTTTTACTCCAAACCAGCTCACCTTTGATGCGACGAGGTTTACTGGACCAGGCACCAACATCGTCCTTAGCGGCACGCTGGCAACTGCGAGTGGCGGCACACAAAATCTAAATGTCAACGGCGACTTGAACATGCGCGTGCTCAATGGCATTTCACCGGATTTCTTCTCTTCAGGTACGGCCGAGATAGCGGTTCACATCAATGGCAGTTACGAAGACCCGCGTGTAATGGGTACAGCATCGCTCAACAATGCTTCCGTTTCAGCCCTAATCGGAAATGAGCGTTGGACCGTAGCCAATTTGAAAGCTGCGCTGCGGTTTACAGCGAATCAAGCGCAGATCGACTCGCTTAACGGAACAATTGGTGGTGGCCGCGTTTCCGCCACAGGTGGTGCTTTGCTCGAGGGCTTCACCGTCTCTGCATTTCGCATCAGCGTACATGGCGACGACGTTA
Organism: Acidobacteriota bacterium; assembly: GCA_046730815.1. Lineage (GTDB taxonomy): Bacteria > Acidobacteriota > Blastocatellia > Pyrinomonadales > Pyrinomonadaceae > PSRF01. Next base: position 5,714 of record JBKPJS010000137.1, on the reverse strand, counting down.
CAGTTCCGTTCCCGGAGAACTTTCGTTCGACACTGGATGCAGATGTTGAGATTAGAGGGTCATCGAGAGAGCAGTTGATCAGCGGTCTCGTAAATCTACGTCGCACCGAATACACCGAAGACATCGAACTCGCCGACCTCATAAACACGCGACGCGAATCGATCGAAGAAGGCGCGGAGATTGAGCTCACGCGCACTGCGTTGTTCGGGGCACTTCGCGTTGAGGGAAGAAATGCTTTGGTGGTGCGAAACAATCTCGCCGACCTCGTTGGGTCTGTTTCGCTTCAGTTGGATGGACCGGTTAACGATCCAACTATCTCGGGACGCATAACTGCCACGAGTGGAACTCTCAATTTCCGTAACGATCGCTACGACATCACGAGGGCCCTAGTGGATCTTCCGCCCAGCCGGAACGCCGATCCGATTCTGAACATTCAGGGCGAGTCGCAGATCAGAGGCTACCGCGTAATTGTGAGTTTGACTGGTCCATTGTCTCAGCCGCAGGCCGCGGTGCGCTCCGAGCCGGCATTGCCTCAGGCTGATGTTGTTTCACTGATCACGACGGGCCAGCTTTCCTCGGGAGACACGAGTTCGTCCATCCTGTCTCAATCGGGAGTGGGCGCGGCGACCAGCTTGCTGACAGACGCTCTTATCAATGCGCCTGCACAACGCGCGACGAGCAAGCTTTTTGGTCTAACTCGTTTTGAGATCAACCCGGTGATAGGCGGAACTACAGGCTCGACTCCGGGCGCGCGATTAACTCTTGGCCGTCGAATCAGCAAGGAAGTGACAGTTACCTATTCTACAAACGTTACTTCTGACCCCAACCAGATTCTCGCGCTCGAGTATCGTGTTTCAGATCGGCTGTCGTTCTTAGCGCAGTATGAGCAAGCCTCGACGAGAAGGCTGAGTGCTCGCACTAACAACTTCAATTTCGAGATCCGTTTTAGAAAGAGATTCTGATCAAGGGGTAGGTTGAGGATTGACCGCGAAAAAGCACAAAAAGCACAAACGGTGGCTTGTGGTCATACTCGGCCTTTTTTCCCTAACGGTGGCGCAGGGTAGTACTGCTAAAGACGCGCGGATCGAAGACTACGAAGGCCGGCAGATTACCGCAGTCGAACTGGTTTTTGAAGGAACTCCCGACGCACCTGCCGCTCAGGCCGAATTCCTCTCTCTCTTAAAAGTTGCCGCGAATACACCTTTTTCCGCGGTGCACGTCCGTGAGTCTCTGCAATCACTATTCGATTCAGGACGTGTGGCGAATGCGCGCGTCGAGGTAATCGAGGAAGGCACGAACAAGACTGGACCAGTTCGCTTGCGTTTCGTGGTGCAGCGCCAGGTCCAGATCGGCGACGTACGGATCGAACTGGGACCAGTTACAGGTTCTCCGCTCTCAACTGATGAGCTTCGCTCGCGAATGAATTTTGTCCAGTCGAGTAATCGACTTTCCCAACAGCTCATCCACCACAACGCAGATGAAATTCAAGTGTACCTGCGCGATCGCGGTTACTTTAACGCGACGGTTGAACCTGTCGAGCAGGTCGGCGCTCGCGGCATTAGAGAGACGGTGACCTATAAAGTAAACCCCGGCGAACAAGCGAAAGTTGAAGCTTTCAATATTGCTGTTACCGGATTCGATCCAGCAACGGTACGGAACTCATTGACGTTGCAATCGGGGGCGCCCTTTACTCGTGACGCGCTGGCGGACGACGTGAATCGTGTCCGAGATGCCCTCGTGAACGCGGGTTTTCTTTCGCCGGTGCTCGGAGATCCACAAGTTGTGAGAGATCCAGAGAAGAACACAGTGACGATTCTTCTGGAAGGAGTTGTGGGACCGAAAGTCAACGTGGTCGTCAAAGACTACGAGATAAGCGAAAAGACGCAGCGCGAGTTATTGCCGGTGAAGCGCGAGGGAAACATCGACTTCTCGGCGATAGTCGAAGGCGCACGCCGAATTCGCAACAAGCTACAGGAGGATGGTTACTTCTTCGCGGAGATAACCGAGACGTGCACGGTCAGTAATCCACCGGCTGACTTCGGGCCCAACGGCACGCCAGAGACTTGCGAGAACCTCAATCCGGTACCGCTAACCGGCCAAAACGTCAGTATCGAGTATCAGGTGGAGAAAGGCAGACGCTTTCGTCTGAACGACATTCGCATCACCGGCACTAACAAGTTGTCATACGACGATATTGCGGCCGACTTGAAGAGCCAGAAAGCGAACGCGATCGGGTTGATTCCATTTCTTGGTTACGGACGCGGGTATACGAGCCTCACGCTGTTGGAGCAGGACAGGCGAACTGTCGAGGCTTTTATGCGCGACCTCGGGTATCGAAAAGCGAGCGCGCAAGTTCTACAGGGCGTTTCGATCAATGGTGACAATTTAATTATTACTTTCCAGGTCACTGAAGGTCCGTTGACTCGCATCGCGGGGGTGGAAGTAAAAGGAAACAAGATCTACACGGATGAGAGACTTCATCAGGAGCTGAGAACGGTAATTGGCGCTCCATATTCACGCTCGCAAGCGAGGGCTGATGGCGATCGAGTGGCGGCTCTTTATTCGCGCGAAGGTTACATAAATACGCGTGTGGATTTTTCAGTCGTCGAACTGCCAAAGAAAAACGACGAAGAGCAGGTCCGGCTTGTTTATGCCATCGCGGACGAGGGCGACAAGGTCTTCATCAACCAGATCATCATCAACGGCGTTACAGGCAGTGTTAACACCCGCCGTACGAAACGCGCCGCCATCAGAAGGGCAATTCCAATCAAGCAAGGCGACGTTCTCAGGGCCGATCGCATTTCCGATGCGGAGCGAGAGCTCTATCTCACCGACGCTTACCGGCAGGTGATCATTCGCACCGAGCCTGCCGGAGAAACAACGTCGGGTTACAAACGGCGAGACGTAATCATCGACGTCGAAGAGAAAAAGCCGCGCGTGATGGACTACGGCGGTGGATTCTCAACTGACGCCGGCGCGCTTGGCCTATTCGAAATCAGCAACGTAAACCTCATGAACCGGCTGCGCCAGGGAGCGATGCGGCTTCGCGCCAGCCGTCGCCAGCAGCTTGTGCGTCTTGAATATCTCGATCCACGTTTCGCGAGGTACAACGAGACACAGTTTGCGCCGCTTGCAGCCTCGCTTCAGTATCAACGCGACTCGACAATCACGCGTTTCTTTCGCTCGGCGATAGACCGCGGAACGATGGGGATCGTGCAACGGCTTGACGAGGAAGGAAACCCGATCGACATCTTTGGTGATCAGGTAAACGAACCCACTATCAATCGCTTCACTGCGACCGTTGAAACGCAGCGTATCCTCGACCGTAAAACCCGCAGCATCATCTTCGGTCGTTTCAGTTATGAAGATGTGCGGCTCTTTAATCTCGAGAGTCTGGTTGTAAGACCGATTCTCGAGCCCGACAGAAAGATCCGTCTGGCTCGTTTCGGCGCCTCTTTTGTGAGAGATACACGCGAGCGATGTGAACGGGGACTGCTGGGAAGAAATCGGGACGATGACGACGAAGAACCGGGCGCGCCGGGCGAAGTTTGTCGTTACAACCAGCTTGATGCGACGCGCGGCGGTTTTCTCAGCGTCGACTATGCGGTTGCGTTGCGCCAGTTGGGTGGAAATATTTCTTTCAACCGGTTCCAGACGACTTACAGGCATTACTACAAAGTGTCAGCGCTGCGCGACACTGTGTTGGCCGGGAACATGACGCTTGGTCTCGCTAACCTGTTCAATGCGCAGGACCGCGACGGCAACGGCAGCATTGATGAGATCGATTTGACGATGCCGATTAGCGAGCGATTTTTCTCCGGCGGCTCGACAACTTTGCGTGGATTCAGTTTCGAAGAGGCTGGCCCGCGTCAAGTCGTGATTCCCGAAGGCCCGTTTCGAGATCAGGAAAAGAATATTGTGTTCCTCAATCCGTTTACGGTGCCTGTCGGTGGCAATGCACTCGCGGTTCTGAATCTCGAAGCGCGAATCCCGGTTACGAAGTCTGTGCAGGCGGTTCCGTTTTATGACGGCGGCAACGTATTTCGCAGGGTTGGTGATCTCTTTGGCAAAGACGATCCGACGCCAGTGCCACCGGGCGATATTATTGCGGCGATCAACGCAGCAAACCTGCGCGCGCATTGGACCAACACTGTCGGGTTGGGATTCCGGCTGCAAACGGGGTTCGGGGGAGCCTTGGCGGTGGATTACGGTTTCCTGTTGAACCCGCCGGAGTTTTTGATTCCGCAGCGTGGTCCGGGAGGAGTTCTTTTTGATGGTACGCCTGCGGTATTTCGTCTGCATCGTGGGAATTTGCATTTCAGGATCACGCAGACGTTCTGAGGAGGGAGAATGAAGACAAAGCCATCCACAGATTACACAGAATATTTCTTTCTGCGTAATCTGCGTCATCTGTGGATCCTGGTAGTGTTCGCGTATCCCTGTGCGGCGCAGCAGGTCGTCGACAAGATGGTGGCAACGGTAAACGCGGGAGTGAGGACCGATCTCATCACGTATTCTGATCTCGTCTGGCAGTTGGCGTTGCAGCCCAACACGGTGCTCGACAATCCGACCTCGGCGGATCTCAACCGCGCACTTCGCCTCCTGATAGACCAGCACCTCATCCTTCAGGAAGCGGAAAAGTTGCCGACTATTGTCCCCACCCAAAAAGAAGTAAGTGATGCACGCGATGAACTCGCGCGCAACTTTGCCTCTCCACTGCAGTTTCAGCAGCGGCTTCAGCGAGTCGGACTGACTAGCGAGAAGTTGGACGAGATCATCGAGCAGCGTCTTAAAATGGAAAAATACCTGGATTTTCGTTTTAGGAATTTCGTAGTGATAAGCCAGAAGGAGATCGCGGATTATTACCACCAGGTTTATGTGCCTCGCTTCAAAGCGCGTTTTCCCGGACGCATCGTGCCCGCGCAGGAGCAATCGAGAGACGAGATTCAGAAAACCTTGACGGAGGCAAAAATAGAATCCGATACGGACGCCTTTTTGGACACGGCCCGGGAGCGGGCTGAGATCGTGATGTTGAATGCGATATGACAGTCCAACAATTGGTCTGGCGCTTTCCGGCGGTGCGGCTCGCGGCGTGGCACATGTCGGCGTGCTGAAAGCCCTCTCCGAGAATGGTATTCGGATCGATTATATCGCTGGAACGTCTGCCGGCTCGTTAGTGGGAGGAGCGTTCGCTTCCGGCATGTCTCTCGACGAGATTGCAGACCTCGCACGTAAGCTTCGCTGGCGCGATATCGGTCGCGTAACGATGTCACGACTGGGCGTGCAGAGTAACGAACGTCTGGAGCAATATCTGCGAGCACGTTTACCGATCTCGCGCTTTGAAGATTTGCCGATTCCTCTCGCCGTGGTAGCGACGGAATTGAAAACCGGCGCAGCCGTGATCATGCGAGATCGGGGTGACGTGCCGCTTGCCATTCGTGCGAGTTGCGCGATTCCCGGATGGTACGTGCCGGTCATCGATGAGCAAGGCCAGCAGTTAGTTGATGGTGGTCTAGTGGCAGTTGTGCCTTCATCTGTTGCACGCTCGCTGGGCGCTGACATTGTGATTGCGGTCGATGTAAACGCAGCAGGCGCGACGTTTATTGGATCTTCCAGTTCCGTAATCGGTGTGTTGTTACAGTCAATGCTCGTGGTCCAGAGGACTGCGTCGCATTACCAGTTGGAAATAGCGGATTTCGTAATCAAGCCACGAG
>JBKPJS010000136.1:0-4927 GCA_046730815.1 Acidobacteriota bacterium | reverse complement strand
GGTATACCCGCACTGTGTAGTTGTCGACGGCTTCGACGCCGATATCTTCGGCCCTGACCTTAACAAACTCTTTACCGGCAACAGCGGCCTTTAACTTTGGATTCGCACCAAGACGTTTAGCGCGGCCCTTTTCGTCGCCCGGCAGCGTAAGCCGGGTCGGACTATGCATCTGTTGATGGAAAGCAGTGTCAGGATCGGGGTTCGGTTCTACCGGCGTAGGAAGGTATTCACCTTTGGCCCTATCGATGGGACTGCTGCTGAGCGGCTCTGGAGGAAGATTGTCGTCAAAATCCTTAGCCAACAGAAACTGGCCCGTTGCCGGATCGCGAACGAAGACCTGCTGTTCATTAAAAGCCTGGGAGTATTTCAAATACAAAGCAAGATAAGCATTGCGTGAGGCGGTTTCTTTCGCCAGCGCGCGGCGGAAACTGTAAACAAAATCATTCGCGTCGATCGGATCGCCATTGGACCATCGACCGTTATGTCGCAAGTGAAAAGTGAACTCGGATGAATCGTTATTGATGTCCCAACGTTCCGCGAGAGCAGGTTGCGGAGCAAGTGTCTTCGGGTGATATTCAACCAGGCCCTCGTACAGCGCCATATAAATTCGCGCCTCCGGTTGCCCGTTACTGATCGCCGGGTCGAGTGATTCCGGTTCATCTCCGCTAACATACCGTAAGATGTTTCGCTCGGGAGGAGTAGTGGGCCCGAAGAATTCTTCGTTGCCGGAGGCGACTGTGCAAGAGACGCCGGCGCACGCCAGCGAGGCCAGCAAAATCAATCCGAGGATTTGTCTACATTTGCCACTACTCATAGCACCTCCAAACGGACTTTTACAGGATATACAAGATGTTACAAGATTAACAGGACTAATCCTGAAAATCCGGTAACATCTCGTAAATCCTGTAAAGCGTATTTCTACCGCTTGACTGCGTAGCCCAGGCCATCGCCGACCGGCAACACTTCAGCGCACAATTGAGGATGTTTGACGAAGTAGTGATTGAATTCTCGCAGCGCCACGGTTGAAGACTCAGCATCGTTCCCTGCAACCTTGCCGCCCCACAACAAGTTGTCGACGATCACCACACCGCCCGCGCGCAAACGTTGCAAACCCAGATCGAGATACTGTTTGTATTCTTCTTTCACGGCATCGATGAACAACAAATCAAACGTCTCTTCGAGGCGCGGCATCACGTCCAGTGCTTTGCCTCGTTCGATCTTCACGCGATTAAGCAATCCCGCGCGCTCGAGATAACCTGACGCGGCGCGAATCATCTCCTCGTTGGGCTCGATCGTCACGACCAAACCCTGTTCACCCATACCGCGTGCGAGGTGGACCACCGAGTAACCGATTGCCATTCCGATCTCTAAAGCTTTGCGAGCACCGGTCGTGCGAGCAGTGATTTCGAGAAAGCGCGCGACTTCACGATCAGCGATCGGGACACGATGCTCCGCGGCATACTCCTCCATCTCCGATACCAAAGCATCCCCGCCGGTCAGCAGTTGATCCAGGTACTCAGCCTGTTCTCGTTTAATAATTGCGTCGAGTCGTGCCTTCATAGTTCTCCGTCAACTGTCGGGATTATCCTGCGCGTCGCCGGTCACGGAAACGTAACGGCGACCCAGTCCGAGTTGCCGCAACTTGTGTTGCAGCGACTGCCGGTGCATATCCAAAATCTCGGCCGCGCGCGTGACGTTTCCCTGTGTGTGCTCCAGGCAGCGGGTGATGTAGCGCCGCTCAAACTCGCGCCGGTCCTCGCGAAAATCGGCCGTGAACGGAATTCGTAAGCCATCATTTTCCGAATCACCGCCCTCGACGATATGGGACATACCGGCGGTAATCTCGTCCGGCAAATCCTTCGGCGTCACCTCATCGCCTTCGGCCATGATCACAGCGCGATCGATCGCGTTCTTGAGCTCGCGCACATTTCCCGGCCAGTTGTACTCAACGAGCCGTCGTAAAGCTGCCTGGCTGAGTGTTCGCTGCGGCAGCTCATAGCGTTCGGCAGCGAGTCGCAGAAACGTGTCAGCCAAGAGCGGAATGTCTTCACGACGCTCGCGCAGCGGAGCAATGTCAACAGTCACCACGCGCAATCGATAAAACAGATCCGCGCGAAAATTACCGTTCGTGATCTCCTGTTCTAGCGGTCGATGCGTGGCACTAACAATCCGCACATCAACTGGTATCGATTCGTTTCCGCCGAGGCGCTCGATTCGTCTTTCTTCGAGTGCGCGAAGCAGCTTGGCCTGCACGTTAGAACTCATGTCGCCAATCTCGTCGAGAAACAATGTGCCGCCGTGTGCCTGCTCAAACTTGCCTTCCCGCCGCGCTGCTGCCCCTGTAAAAGCGCCTTTTTCGTGCCCAAACAGTTCAGACTCGATCAACTCCGAAGGCAGCGCAGCGCAGTTGACCGCGACGAACGAAGCGTTGCGGCGCACGCTGTTGCGCTCGTGAAGCTCACGCGCCACAAGTTCTTTGCCCGTTCCGGATTCACCGCGCACCAGCACGGTCGCATCAGTCTCGGCGACCTTGTCGATCATCGAGCGCACCTTCTGCATCGCTTCCGAGTTACCGATGAGCGCGCCTCGTTGCGAACGCTCAACCTCGATGCGGCGGCGCAGCGAATAATTCTCGCGTCTGAGTTGAACTGTTTCGGCTGCGTTTTTGACGACGAGCCGCAGATCGTCGACTTCAAATGGTTTGGAAAGATAATCGTATGCGCCGGCTTTGACGGCTTCGACGGCCATCCGTTCCGAACCGTGCGCGGTAACGATGATCACCAGCGGTCCGCTGCCGTTCGAGGTTTTTAGTTCACGCAGGAAATCGAGGCCGCTCAGTCCGGGAAGGTTTACATCGAGGAGAAGGAGGTCGGGCTCGTGCTGTTTCAGCAGCGCCCGGGCGGCCTCGGCAGAGCCGGCTTCAGAGATGTTGTAGCCTAAAGTCGTGAGGGCTCGCCGCATGCCGTAACGGGCGGCTTCCTCGTCGTCAACAATCATCAATCGCAACGCGTCTTTTCTCACTTCCGAAGTAGTTTAGGGCCGTGCGGCCCTAAACTCCTAGCGCGTCGCGTGCCACAAATACGGGGCAGCTTATTTCTGCGTTCGTCTGGCGGAAACGACGAGGATGATTGCGTCGCCTGACGGTCCGACGTTGAGCGTGCCGACGATCACTGGTTCGGATTCACGCATGCTGATGTCGGTGGCTACACCGGTGCTTTCGTAATTGATGATCGGAGTTACTGCGCCATTCGACGCGATTGGCCCGGCGGTTTGAATAGGAATGCGAGCCCCGAAATTGAACCCCAGCATTTGGACCATTTGCTGACCTTCGTTATTTCGCACCAGTTTCACTTGCCGCACTTTGAACTGGCTAAAACTGGGGGTCAAGGTAGGAGACGCATTTGATGCCATTGGTCCACCGATCCAGCTCAATTCCACCTTCGCTTCATTCTTCACGCGATTGAGCAACGTTGCAGCGAGCCGGTAGTTTTTGAACGGCAACGCGGCGCGCAACTGTTTGACGATCGGATCGAGTGATGCTGGTAGCTTCGATTCGACCACGTCCTGGTTAGTACCGACGATCAGATAGAGTTGTGTATCGAGGTTTATCTCATCTTCTTTAGTGTCTGCCTGCGCGGTGTTGCCGGCCTGAGCTTGAACACATAAAGCGGCGCATAGCGCGAGCAATATCGCGGCCAAGAGTCTTCGGTTGTTCATACAATCGTCTCCTTAGATTCAAAAGTCAGAGCAAACACGCGCGCTCGTGAATAAAGTTCCGTTTAGACAGGGTGACAGGATTTTCATGATTGACAGGATAGGGATCTTGTTAATCCAGAAAATCATGTAATCCTGTCTATAACGGTATTCGTATTTGAAATAGAGCGCCGCGGCCGTTATGTGACTCAAGCGAGGCTGATCCACCAACTTCCTGAACGCGCTTACGAACGATCGCCAACCCTAATCCCGTGCCTCGTTGTCTTGTCGTAAAGAATGGTTCCCAAATCCTTTCACGCAAATCAGCAGGTACACCTGACCCACTGTCCTGCACACTGATCAGCAGATTGCTGTTGGAAGACGCGGCGATCAACTCCACTTTTCCGCCGTGCGGCGTTGCCTGTAACGCGTTGAGCAACAAATTCGATAACGCGTCACGCAAGGCTGAAACCGATTTTCCCGCAAGCTCCGCCTCTACGTTTACTTTATAGTCGAGAACAATCCCCTGTTCTCTCGCGTTTGCTCGGAAGAGATCCACCACCGAGCGCAACAACTCGTCAACACCCAGCGGTTGTCCCGCTGGACTTTCTTTCCGCGCAAAACTGAGCAACTGCGTCACGCTCTGGCTTAGCCGATCAGTTTCACCGACAATCAGACCCAGGTCGCGCTCGTACTCGTTGCGAAGATTTTCATCTTCCCGCATCACTTGCGCGATCGACTTTATCGCCGAGAGTGGATTTTTGATCTCGTGTGCTACGGTTGCCGCCATGCGCCCGAGTGAAGCCAAACGTTCTCGCTCTGCGAGCTCTCTTTCCAATCGCAAGTTCTCTTCCATCAGACGCGAGTCGTCGATCGCAATCGCGATCTGATCCGCAAGCAGTCCGATGATTGAACGCGCATCAGAGGTGAGACTCGCCGAAGCAGCGTCGAGCGCTAGCAAACCTTCAACCTTATCTTCGCGGCGCAACGGGTAAGCCAGCTTAAAACCCTGTTCAGTTAGCACCATATCATCCTCGACGGGCTGCCAATCGTTCTCTTTGGATTTGTCGAGCACCGACTTCACCCACGGCTCTGAATCATCGACGAAGATTTTAAGTTGTCGCAAACCGAGCGCGTCTGTAGTGCGTTCTTCGACAAAGTGCAAAAGATCCGAGAGATCCTTGTACTGCCCGGCGTAAGATCCGATCCGCGCAACGATCTCTTTGTAAAGCGC
>JBKPJS010000135.1:0-10747 GCA_046730815.1 Acidobacteriota bacterium | reverse complement strand
ACGTGAATATTAGTGAAGCCACCTCGCCCTCCGAAGCCGAAGCTTTCATAAAACCACGAATACTTTCCGTTCGTTCGAGCGTATCACCGTTGAGCATAAACGTCGGCCGTTAGTCGGATCCGGTAGTTCACCTACATAGCTGTCGTGCTTTAACCATAGGATAAGACTTTCGTCGCCTGAATAGGACTAAAGTCCCAGCAGTGTGGCGGGAGTATACGCAAACCGGGACGAAACACCCATCGCGCGGTGCCATTGAAGGCTTCATCATTTCAACTGAAATGAATGAGCCATTCTCAAACCCATCCGCACTGATATACCGGCTGCACGAGCTTGTCAGCGATCACCCCGACTTCGAAGTGCTGCGCCCGTCGAGTCTCGACGGCTATTGCTTTCGGTACATTCCGAACGAGCTGGCCGACCGTCGCGACGAGCCTGATGTGCAGCGACTGCTCGACGATCTTAACCAACAAATCGTGGGGGCTGTCCAGTGCCACGGCCACGCATGCCGCCGTCAGCCTGCTTCAATTGACAGGCGTTTCCGCAAAGGCTCAATGAACAACATAAGTTACAGGCGAAGAGCTAATCATTTCGCCCTTTAGAGGACGTAAACAAACTGGAGGAACGTATGAAAAGATTTCTCGCATTTCCAATCGTTTGCGCAATCTGCTGTCTGATTGTGAGCGGATCAACTACGACCACCACCACTTCTGCCGCAGCAACGGCGGCATTCGATAATCTGTCTGCCGAAACGAATCGCGAACTCGCGCGGGCTCGCAACGCGACGGCCAGGTACCACGATTTTGATGTTGCTGACGCTGATGGTTATGAATTTCTAGCTTGTGTGCCGGGCGAGGGATTTGAGTACGTGAATTGGTCCCTGGTGGACTGTACCTTCGATATCGAGCATCCGGAAGCACTTCATTACGTCGCGGAAGAGAATGGCCTGCGACTTGTGGGTGTGGAGTATGTGGTGCCGATAGCTTGCACAGCCACAGCACCAGAAGGGTTCACGGGTGACGCCGATGAATGGGAGTTTATGGCGGAAGGTTTACCCATCTGGAACGTGAGAGCTGCCCTCTGGCTGCCCAACCCGAAAGGTATGTTCGCCGAGCACAACCCACGTGTTCCAGACCAATGCCCATAGATTTTATGACCGACCCGAAGCTCTGCGGGTCTTAGCGCACTTCCCCCGACTACTCTCGTTCAAACAGCCTTCCTCAAGGAGAGAGTTTCATGTCTACCCAACAATGCAAACTAGTAATCGGATTTCTCGCGTTGATGTGTTTCGGAGTGGTTGTTCTAACGCCCGGAGCTTCGGCCAGCAGTGGGGATGAAGCTCTGAATGAACAACTGTCCGCACTTCTCAACCACCACGGATTCACAGGCAGAGTTGGACTGAGCCTTGAACAAAGGCTGGGCCGGAAGATCGACAACCAACTTGCCGACTTGGGGAGGCTCGCCTTTCATGACAGCTTGCTTGGTTTGAATGACGACAACTCATGCTCAGGTTGTCACGCGGCGTCTTTGGGTTTCGGGGACTCGCAATCAATCGCCATCGGCATCGAGAACAACAATATTGTCGGTTCAGATCGTGTTGGTCCACGGAACCAGCGTCGCGCGCCGCTCATTCTCAATAACGCTTTCTTCCCGGCGCTGATGTGGAACTCTCGGTTTAATTCAGTCTCTGGCAATCCGTTCGACAACAGTGCCGGATTTCAGTTCCCGCTACCGGAAGGGTTCTCATTATCAGATCTGCCTCACCTGCTCACTGCACAAGCTTTCATTCCTGTGACCGAGAAACCTGAGATGAGTGGGTTCCATCCGTCAGTGCCTGGAACTACCGATGGCATTCGCGCGGCAGTTGTTGAGCGCTTAAACGCGAATGCTGGATATCGGAAGTTATTCGGGAAAAACTTCGCCGAGGTGAAGTCGGGGGCGCCAATCACTTACGAAATGCTCGCTCATGCGATCGCGGAGTTTGAGTTCACGCTTGTCTTCGCAGATGCACCGATTGATAAATTTGCGCGCGGACAAAAGAATGCGATGACCGAAGATGAGAAATTCGGTGCCCTGATTTTCTTTGGCTCGGGCAATTGCGTTAGCTGCCATGCGGTTTCAGCAGAGTCTAATGAGATGTTCAGCGATTTCCGGCAGCACGTTGCCGGTATTCCTCAGATCGCGCCTGAAGTTGGAAATGTCACGTTCGATGGTCCTGGCGCGAACGAGGATTTTGGATTAGAGCAGGTCACAGGGAACCCAAATGACCGCTATGCCTTCAGAACCTCGCCGCTGCGGAATCTAGCGTTGCAAGCTACGTTCTTTCATAACGGTTGCTTTACCAAGCTGGAAGACGCAGTGCGTTACCACTTGAACGCGATCGGCTCAGCTCCAAGTTATAACCCGGTCGCGGCAGGTATCGATGTTGATCTGCAAGGTCCACAAGGACCGATCGCGCCGGTCCTGGCGCGTATTGATCCAGCCCTCGCGACCCCAGTCACATTGTCACCTGACCAGTTTGATCAACTCATTGCCTTCCTGCGCACGTCACTTCTTGATCCGAAAGCGAATGCGCACGAATTGCGCAAGCTGATTCCTGCTCGCGTGCCCAGTGGCAGACCCGTTCACGTTTTCCAGTAACAGCCTGCTGCGGCCGAGTACGCGCAACATGAGGGGAGGAAACAGAAAACTCGTGTCTTATATCTCAGCGCGACGCGGTAACAACTCACTCAACCGCAGCGCGGGACAGCAATTCTTTAAGCGGTGAATTGTTCCGTTTTCTTGTATGCTGCTGGCGCGCGGCCGCGTCAACTGCGCCGTGATCCTGCTCGCTCTAAAAGGAGGTCTATGCGTCTGCTCGTCATTGTGCCATTGTTAGTTTTCTCCTCGTTGCTAGTACTGTCACCGCAGTTCGCCACCTCTGACGGCGGAGAGCCGATGCAGGGGGCGGCGCCGTCGAGCGCCCTAATCCTTCAGCAGTCGGAGGGCGAACGCAGAGTGCGACGACCGCGACCGGGCAGCGCGCTGCGATGGCTGCCCCTGCGATGATCATCAAAGTTGACGGACGGAACGGCGGTTCACCGGACTTCTTTGTCGGATATGAAGAGGTCGCGCCCGGTAGCGCAATCCCGGCGCACTCTCACCCTGAGTACGACGAGGTGCTGTTTGTACATAAAGGCAAAGGGCTTGCAACGCTCGGCTCGCAACAGCGGGTCGTCACCGCCGGGGCCACGATTTACATACCGCCCAAGACCCGTGTAAGTCTCAAGAACATCGGCACACAGACCCTTTGTGCCTTCTTCGTCTTTCCCCGCTCCGACATGGTGTCGGATTATTATCGCGAGATGACCGTGCCGGAGGGAGAACGCGCAGTGCCGTTTTCGCCTCAGGAGTTTGCTGCATTTCGTGCGCGGCACCGGGGGCATATCATCTTTGATGAGCGGTAGCCGCTCGTCACGAGGGGGATAGAATGCTCGCTTGGAATAGTTTAGAGAGACGTACAAGCAGTAAATGAACGTACCGTGGTTTTTACCTTCATTATTCCAACACGGGCAAATACGTTTTCCATGGGCCGACTGCATCGCGGTATTGCTTGGCCATTACTCGCGCCACTTGCCGGATGTGGCCGAGATCGTGGACCACCCAGGTTGCAAGCAACTGCTTCATTGTTACCATTCCCAGTTCGGGATGCCTGCCCCGTTTCTCCAAAAGCGCTCTCGTCAAGTTCATCATCTCTAACTCGCGCAAGCTTGCAGTCCGTAACTGAGCGAAGGTGTCCAGCAGTTCGGCGATCGATTTGCCTTTGAATCTCTCAACCATCGCAAAACGATCAAACGGGTCAAAGGCGCGCGTCTCACCGTGCTCCAGAATAATCTTCGCGCGCGGCATCCAATCGGTTTCTTCCGCGTGAATAAGATGGCCCACGATGTCATACGGGCTCCAGGTCTCCGGTCCTTCGTTCTGAACCAACCAGGGCTCCGGAAGATCGTGTAGTAGTGAGTTGAGCGTTTCGGGCGTACGTCTCAGGATTTCTATAGCGTGTTGAAGTTCGAATTCCATTAGTCACCTCGGAGTGACCAGTTTAACACCTGGGACTCAATCGAAACGCCTGGGCTTAATAGACACGTCAGACGGCTTCACCTGGTCATCAACCAAGTCGTTGATGCTCACGCGGGCGAGCTTTGAGTAAGCAAGCAGAACCAGCAGCGATGGTTCTCGCCCGCCTTGCTCGAATAGCGAAATGCTGGAGGGATAGAGTGACTCGCCCCTGACGGCGAGCCTCTTGATTAATGCCAATTGAGTCAGACCGAAATGCAGGCGAATCAAACGCAGCTTCTCGCCAAGCCGGTTGGGTCGCGATCGGTGAGCGCGCCCCATTAACTGGTCCTCCCGGAAGAGACGCGACTGCACTTGCAGAAATTTCTAATTAGAAATCCGCTATGGCTGGTTTTGCGAGGGGCCCGGAATCCGTGTCTCCGGGCGGCGAGCATCTCAGGCGACTCTCGTCCGCCGGATAATCATTCCGGTCATGTTAACGGAGGGTGTGGTCCAGAGGCAATCCGGCCACGAGGATCAGTGGATCGAGCTTCAAGTTAATAAGAGATCTTTCATCTCATTCATTAAGAAATGTTTTTGGCTCTTTCGCCATACAGAATTGAAGCAGATCCGATAAGTGTAGTGATGGCCCTTAAAAGGAAAGAAAATATTCTCGCGCAAAGGCGCAAAGGCGCAAAGAAACCTTTTGGAAACGCGGTAGCGCTTTGCGCCTTTGCGCGAGATCTTCTTGCAGAGGTAAATAACAATGAAACACCCGATTCATAAGAACATGAGCACGTTACGAACGCGCTCCCTGGTTACACTGATTTTCATGACGGCGACTCTCTTCGCCTATTCCTCGACGACCTTCGGGCAAGCGCCAACCGTCAAACCACAGGCGAACCATTTAGAGCTTGCAGCCAAAAAATCTTCTATTCTCGAAGACGTGTACTTCAATGCTGAGGCGCGCGAAGTATCTACTCCATCTTCGCTCGCGGCAACGCAGATAAGCGCGAACAGCATCGGTCGTGTTTTGAGCCTTCTATTCAACTCGGCCAGAGTAAGTTTACAGACTGAGAGCGACCCGATGGTTGCTACCTGGACCGGAACGGTAACGGTTCCCAGCAACGCCGGCGCCAAGCCTAAACCAAAATCGTACCTACAACATCTTCGCGGGTCGGTGAACAAAACCGCAGACACGCGTGTCACTATCTTTCTGGAGCTCGGTGGGAAAGGTTTTGTAGCTGAGTACCCTTATGGAATGAAGTACAGCCGAGACATAGTGCGCCAATTTGTCTCGACCGTTAAGCCGGGATCGTCGGACCATTACACCGCATCAATTCTGATTTTCGCGGAACGCCGCACTCGAAAGAGCGCGCTATTGGTTGATATCGATTCGCTCGATATAGACGCGCGCTGAGTTTCCGGTGCTCCGCTCAATAAATGGTGAACTTGAACTGCTGTGAAGCGCTCGCTTTTGTTGTTTGGTCCGTAATCGTAATGTCGAGCACGTAACTTCCCGGGGGCAACGAGCTCAGCGGAAATTCTGCCGTGTAGGGGATGTTGGTGAAGTTGGTCAGTTTCTCTGTCGTGATTTTTGTTTCCGGTGGCGTGATCACCGCCCGGTCACCATGCAGTACTTTTATCTGAGCGCTCAACTGCGGCGGCACACCGGCGTTGTAGATGTAAGTTGTGAAGCGCATGCGTGAGCTGCGCGCAAACCGTCGACTCGCATTCACGCCGACCGGCGCTGCCGCTCCCGCTTCCGTGATCTCGCCTACATACAAACTGCTGATCGCAAAACTTCCCGCTTTCAGCTTCGGGATCTCGATCCAATCCATCGTGCCGCTCAAGTGCGTGGTCCCACGCTCGTACGCCAGAATACGCACTTGATACAGTCCCGGCGGCACATCTACCTGATGGTTAACCGTTGCGTACAATGGAGTCGCTACCGGTGTGCGCGGCACCTCCAGCCGTTGCTTGAAACCTCCTACTGCCTTGCCCTTCGAGTCAAATACCGCGCCTAACACGTTGGCCTCGATCTTCCCTGCGCTGTTGTCGGGAGACTGCGCGTTTAGCTGCACTGAGGTCGTGAGTTGCATGTTGCCTCCTGCAACCTGTTTGTAGCCCAGCGCCAGTGCGGTTCGTATCTCTTCCGCTGATTCCGTCACGCCTAACACGTCTGTACTCTCCACTTGCACGGGCAGGGGTTGCGCTGGATTTTTGTTTCGCTCAGGTGGTGGGCCAAGATAACCACGCCGCAACTGCACTTTCAGTTCAGGTCGACCCGCGATGGTGACTTTTATCTTGGAAAAGTTTGAGGCACGCTGGGCTTCGTTCGTCGGTCGCCAGGCTAGCAGGTAGTAACGTGAGGTTTCATCGAGCGCCCGCGCAATGCCACCTGTAAGGTCATTAGAATTGAGCAACGCGCGCCCACCCGTGTCGGCTGCAAGAGCGTGCAACGGTTCCTGGCTGAAAGTTCGTTCTCCACTCAGGCGGCTTTGCATTATCCCAGAGGTATCGAAGCCACCGCCGCTACTTGCATCGAGCGACGAATCGGTACTGAGCCCACGCGCGTCCAACGTGTAGATGACGACGCCACCGCGATTCGCGGAATGGGTCGCGCGGCCCATCATGAATGTGAAATCGGAGCCGGTAAAGTTGGGAGTAAAACCGTCAGAAATGAAGAAGACCAACTTGCGACCAGAGAGCTTCGCGGTAACGTTCATCAGATTCACGAGTGATGAGAGAGCAATTTTGACAGTCACTTGTGAATTGCGAAGAATTGTGCCGACACGCTGTTCGACCATAGCTGTAGCTATTGGGCGGTCTCGCGGGTCTTGCATACTATTCGCTCTTATTGTCTCTTTAACAAAGTATTCGAACAGGTCGCGATCATTCCGTTCACCTATCAAGTAGGCCGCGTAGTCGCTGATTGGGGGGCGCTGGCTCTCAGTGGCTGCACCCGGAACAAATTTCAGACGGTCGAGAGCAGCGCGCAGCACGGTCCGGTTGTTTGTCAGTTGCTGGAGAAATCCAATCTGCCCACTCGCCGACGTGATCGCCACCTGGTCGTTTGGACCCACCATGTTATCGATAAAGTAATTGATTGTTTTATGCGTGCGCGCGAGGCTGCCGGGTGCAAGATGCAAATCGTTAATGAAAAACAAGATCGTTCGCCCATGGTCAGAGGTCGGCTCCGGCTCTGCGACAGGTTGCGGGCGTTTATTATCACGTGCCGCTCTGAGCGCCGCACGTTCGCTCCTGCCTCCGGTTACGATGTTTTCAAAGAAAGCGATTGGCTGTGGTTGGCCATCAATCGTTAACTCGAATTGCTCCGGCTTCAAATCGCTGACGAACTTCCCGTCTTTGTCAAAGACCATTACATCCGTCTGCACCAATTCGGTACTGATGCGGACTACTTCGTCCGTCTCCACCGGTTTTGGGCTGGGCGAAGGCGACGGCTTTTTGTCCTGCGCCGCAATAACCGAGGTTAGACAGAAGAACGCAATGATGATTAGAAGGATAGATTTACGCATGGCCGGGCACGAGGAGAGTGGAAAATTAAACCACAAAGTCGTCAAGACACAAAAGTATTTTACTGCGAGTTTACTGCCAATAAAACAATCTCAGGTGGGACGCCGAAGCGCACCGACATGATGCTGGTGCCAATCCCGGTCGTTACAAACAGATGGTGATTGTTCTCAAATATATGTCCTCGCTCGTAGCGGTCACCCAATCTCGACGATTGAACGACGCTCCCGATCCAGGGAAATCTGACCTGGCCGCCATGAGTGTGTCCCGCCAACAATAGCGGCACGCGTTGCGGAACGCGCGGGAAGATGTCGGGATTGTGCGTCAAGGCGATCACTGTCGCGCCTTCCGGAATTTTATTAATCGTTTCTTCGATGTTTTGTGGACGCGTCCAGAGATCGGCGAGACCAGCGAGCCATAGCGAAGTGCCACGCGCATTTAGTTGGACCACCTCATCCTCGAGCACCTTGATGCCGTTCTG
This sequence comes from Acidobacteriota bacterium, assembly GCA_046730815.1. Lineage (GTDB taxonomy): Bacteria > Acidobacteriota > Blastocatellia > Pyrinomonadales > Pyrinomonadaceae > PSRF01. The sequence continues at coordinate 2,700 of JBKPJS010000135.1, read as the reverse complement.
CTCTAACGCTCGGCGCACGTGTGTGCCGTTGTACCACCAATCGTGATTGCCGAGCACTGAGTACACACCGAGCGGGGCACTTAAGTCTTTCAGGATCGGGGCAAACACCTCCGGTACCACCTGCCGGCGTACCCAACCATCGCCCGTCATGTAATCACCGAGTATGACTATCAGATCGGGATGAAGTTCATTGGTGCGCAGGACGATTAGTCGCAGTTTCTTCTCATCGATAAACGGCGCACCGGCATGAATGTCTGCGAGCACCGCTATGCGAAGACCGTTGAGTTCTTGTGGCCAGTTGTCGATCTGGATAGTCTCGTGACGAACTACGAGTCGATTCGGCTCAACAAAGAACGCCCAGAATACGATCCCGCCAAGAAACAGGACAATCGCTGCCAGCGACACGCGCAGCCGTTTTTGCCAACGAGAAGTTCGCCCCCACTGCCGTGGACCAGGCGGACGCCGCACTTCCTTAAAAAGGAAGAAAAGTAATCCCAGCAGAATCGCGACGGCGATTACAAACGGTACGGTCATCCAACCTCAATTTATCACGCGGGGCTACGGGTTCTGGTATCTTATGCGCGCTATGAAAATCAAACTCTTCCTTGTTCTCCTACTCTGCTGTTGTACGCTCAGATCGTCCGCACAGGTTCCCGAACGCCAGCAGTTCATACGAACCGAAGCGCCAGTAGTTGCTTTGACTCATGTGCGAGTGATTGACGGTACGGGCGCTCCGCCGAAGGAAGACCAAACGATCATTATTACTGACGGAAAGATTCAGTCGGTCGAGTCGAGCGCCGCAGCCCGTATCCCGGCAAATGCGCAAGTATTGGATCTTAACGGCTACACAGTGCTGCCCGGACTTGTCGGCATGCATAATCACATGTTCTTCCCGATGGGGGGCTCGCCGCCGATGTATTCCAACATGGGCATAAGCTTTCCACGGCTATACCTGGCCCTCGGCGTCACGACCATTCGGACAACGGGCAGCGTAGCGCCGTACAGCGATCTCGAAATAAAAAAACTAATCGATTCCGGCCGGATGATTGGGCCAAAGATGCACATCACCGCGCCCTATCTCGAAGGTCCCGGATCGTTTACTCCTATGATGCACACGCTCACCGGAGCCGACGACGCACGCCGCATGGTCAATTACTGGGCCGATCTCGGCGCCACTTCGTTCAAAGCGTACATGAACATCTCGCGCGAGGAGTTGCGCGCGGTCGTTCAAGAGGCGCACAAGCGCGGACTGAAAGTCACCGGGCACCTCTGTTCCATTGGGTTCAAGGAAGCTGCCGAGATTGGCATCGACGATCTCGAACACGGCTTGTTTGTGGATTCCGAATTCGTTCCGAACAAACAACCGGACAAGTGCCCGCCAGGCGCCGCCGTTGCGAACAGTCTGCGTTCACTGGACCTCAACGGCGCCGCAGCGCAGGAGACGATTCGAACACTCGTATCAAAAAATGTCGCCATCACTTCAACGCTGCCCGTGTTCGAAGCCGGCGGAGCGCCTCTGGCTCAAACAGGGATTGGCGCCGGCAGTGCGTTGCTGAACCCGCGTGTGCTGAATGTGATGTCGACGGACGCACGCGTTCGTTACCTGCAAGCTCGTGCGCGCGTTTCTCCGGAGGCGAACTTCATTGCAGTGTTGCGCAAGGCGATGGACTTTGAAAGGGAGTTTGTGAAGGCAGGTGGCTTGCTGCTCGCCGGACTCGATCCCACCGGCAATGGCGGCATAGTCGCCGGGTTTGGCGATCTGCGTCAAGTTGAACTTCTGGTCGAGGCTGGATTCACGCCCCTCGAAGCAATCAAGATCGCGACACTCAACGGCGCGAAGTTTCTTGGTGAAGACGCACACATCGGCTCGATCGCGCCCGGCAAACAGGCTGACCTGATGGTCGTGAAAGGAAATCCAGCCGCGACCATCGGCGAGATCGAAAATGTCGAGATCGTTTTCAAAGACGGAGTCGGCTACAACTCCGAGAAGTTGATCCAGTCAGTCCAGGGTCTGGTCGGAATACGTTAGTAACCACAAAGAGGCACATAAAGCACAAGAAGCGAAGATTCTTCCAAAAATATCTCTTTTTGATTTTTGTGCTTCTTTGTGGCTAATTAATTCTTCGTCACTTTGAGGCCGGTCACAAGCGCTTCGGTGTTGTGCGCAAAGCGGATGCCGTAGACGCCGTCAGTCGATTTGAGCTTGCCCGGCGCGACGAGGTCGGCTTTGTTGTAACTACCAACTACCTTGTTATTGATTGAGCACTCAACCTTGTCGCCCTTTACCGAAAGCGCGATCTGCTGAGTCACGGGTTCGCCGACGCCCGCAGCCTTGTTCACTGCCGGATCTTCCGCCCCGCGTGGTCCATTCATCTGAAATGGCTCTGGGCCAAAGCCACGTACGATAAATTTGCCGTTGCCATATGCGGCGCAATACAAGTAGCTCTGTTGGCCCGTGCCGAGATCGTTGCCGGCGATCATCACCCCGTAGGGATGCGGATGGTTGTTGAGGTTCATGTACTTCGGCTCGTTGAACGTCGCGGTGACCGTGTAGTCGCCAGTCGCTTTGTTCTTAGGATTCCAGTAAGTTACTGCGGGACCGGTGACGACGTGCAACGCGTCGCCTTCTTTAGCTAACTTAGCGCTGAGGAGTGTCATGCCGGCGAGTTCCTCTTTGGCGTCAATCTTTCCGGTCCAACC
>JBKPJS010000134.1:0-4983 GCA_046730815.1 Acidobacteriota bacterium | reverse complement strand
CAGGCGCTCTTTAATATTAGCGTCGTGCTTTCGCTGGTGCCCACCAAGGGGATACCACTGCCGTTCATCTCTTACGGCGGATCATCCTTGGTGCCGACACTTGCAGCAGTCGGCATCCTGCTCAACGTCTCGCAACACGCGAGCGGAACCATTGCCGATTTCCGATTGCCGATTGCCAATTTTCGATTTCAAAATGACGCAGGAACCGATGCAATCGGCAATCGGCAATCGGCAATTGGCAATGCAAAATGAAAGTACTGATCGCCGCCGGCGGCACTGGCGGACACATTTATCCGGGCATCGCGGTGGCCCAGGAGATCATGCGACGCGATGCGAATTCGAAAGTGCACTTTGTCGGCACTGCGCGCGGGCTGGAAACGCGTCTCGTGCCGCAAGCCGGTTTTGAGTTATCGGTCATTGAAAGTGCTGGACTGAAGAACGTGAGTCTCGGCGCACGTATAAAAGGAGTCGCGGTACTGCCGAAGAGTTTTCTTTCGGCTCGGAAGCTGATGCGAGAGTTTAAGCCGGACGTAGTCGTAGGCGCAGGCGGGTACGTCTCGGGTCCGGTGGTGTTAACCGCCGCGCTCACGAACAGGCCGACGATGGTGATGGAATCGAATGCGCTGCCGGGTTGGACCAATCGCGTGCTCGCGCGCTTTGTAGATCGTGCGGCGGTTTCGTTTGAACAGGCGCTGCCTTACTTTCGCGGGAAAGCGAAAGTGACGGGTAATCCGGTGCGGCGAGAGTTTTTTGAAATTCCGCCAAAGCAGCGGGAGCCGGGAAAGTTTTCGCTGCTGGTGTTTGGTGGATCGCAGGGTGCGCGCGCAATCAACGAAGCGATGGTGGCGGCGTTGCCGCGTTTGAAAGATGTGCCCACGATGCCTCGCATTAAGCACCAGACTGGCGCAGCAGATTTTGAGAAGGTCAACGCGGCTTACCTGGACGATGGTTGGGGCGAGCAAGCGGATGTGCGCAGCTACATTGACAACATGATGGCCGATTTTGCTGAGGCGGATCTCGTGCTTTGTCGCGCCGGAGCAACGACGACAGCGGAACTGATAGCGGCGGGGAAAGCGTCGATCATGGTTCCGTTTCCACACGCTGCCGACGACCACCAGCGGAAGAACGCGGAAGCGTTGCAGGCCGCGGGCGCCGCGCGAATGATTTTGCAGCATGAGTTGAGTGGTGAGCGCCTGGCAAGCGAAATTGCGAAGTTGGTCCAAGAGCCACAGGAGTTGGATCGAATGGAGGAAGCAAGCAGAAAGCTGGCCCACGGTGACGCGGCCGCGGCGGCAGTAGATATGATTGAAGAGCTTAGTAAGAAAGGACAGGATTTACAGGATTTTGCATGATTGACATGTAAATCCTGATAATCCTGTCAATCTGTTAAATGTTCCGCAGAATTCAACACGTCCATTTCGTCGGCATCGGAGGGATCGGCATGTCCGGCATTGCCGAGGTGCTCGTCAACCTCGGCTTTCGCGTGTCCGGCTCGGATCTCAAACGGTCCCACGCCACCGATCGCCTGCAACAAATGGGTGTTGAGATCTTCGAAGGTCACACGGCGGAGAATGTCGGACATCCGCACGTCGTCGTTCGCTCAACCGCCGTGCGTGACGACAACCCTGAGATCGTCGAAGCGAATCGCCGCTCAATTCCCGTTATACCCCGTGCTGAGATGCTCGCCGAGTTAATGCGACTCAAGCCGCACACAGTCGCTGTCGCAGGTTCACACGGAAAGACGACTACAACATCGATGGTCGCAACCGTGTTGGGCCATGCCGGTTTGGATCCGACGATGGTGGTCGGAGGTGTTGTTGGAGCGTTTGGATCCAACGCGCATCTTGGCACAAGCGATCTGATGGTGGTCGAAGCCGACGAGAGTGACCGCTCATTTCTGATGTTGACGCCAACGATCGCCGTTGTGACCAACATCGATCGCGAGCACATGGACTACTACCACGACATGGACGACGTGCGAGCGTGCTTCGCGAGTTTTGTGAACAAGGTGCCGTTCTACGGTTCGTCCGTTTTGTGTCTCGACGATCCGAACGTGCAGGCAATCATTCCCCTACTCGAGCGCCGGCGCATGACTTATGGATTGAGCGCGCAGGCTGACGTCTCTGCTCACGGAATCCGCCACGACAACAACTTCGGTTCGTCGTTTAACGTGTGGCGCGGAACTGATGTCGTCGGCGAAATGGTTTTGCGCGTGCCCGGTGTGCACAACGTCTACAACGCGCTGGCGGCGATTGCTGTTGGATTTGAGTTGGAAGTCTCGTTTGAAAAGATCGTCGAAGGACTTCACAGCTTCACGGGCGCAGGCCGCAGGTTTCAGGCGAAGGGCGAAGTCGATGGCGTAATGGTAGTTGATGATTACGGACATCATCCGACAGAGATCAGGGCCACGCTTGCCGCTGCGAAGCTGGGCTCCGGCGGCAGGCGAATCGTGGTCTTGTTTCAGCCGCATCGTTACACGCGAACTCACGATCTGATGCAGGAGTTTGCGCGTTCATTCAACAATGCCGACGTTCTTTTCATCACGGACATTTATGCCGCCAGTGAAGATCCGATCGAAGGTGTCACGGCTGAGGCCTTGACTGCGGCGATTAAGCGTTTCGGACACAAGGACGTCAACTATGTCGGCGCACTTGATAACGCAGCCACCATATTGCGCGAGCATGTTCAACCAGGCGACCTCGTATTGACACTTGGCGCGGGCACTGTGAATCGCGTGAGTGACCAATTGTTATTTCTATTGCGAGAACAGTTCGCCACAGATTAAACGGATGAATACGGATCTAATCCGTGTCATCCACGTCATCTGCGGCTAAAAACGATAATGATCGAAGAGATTGCAACGAGATTGGGAGTGCGTGCCGAGCGTGGAAAACGTTTTGCCGAGTTGACGAGTTTACGAGTCGGCGGCGCGATCGACTGGGTGATCACGCCTGACACCGAAGAGCAAGCCGCAGCGATCGTGCATGAGTTGGAGAAAGCGGGCATTGGTTGGCGACCACTCGGTTCGGGCAGCAACGTGTTGGCTGACGATGGCGACCATCACTACGTCGTTTTGAGTTTGAGCGACATGAAAGGCGAGGTCCATATCGACGACGAACGGGTTTCAGTGAGTGCGGGTTACTCGCTTCCGCGACTCTGTATCGACGTTGCTCGCGCCGGACTTTCCGGAATCGAAGGGCTTGGCGGGATTCCGGGCACTGTCGGCGGTGCGCTCTGGATGAATGCGGGAGCTTACGGTCACGAGATCGGCACGGTCACTGAAACTGTGCGCGTTGCTCGTGAAGGAAAGGTGGTGGAGATTCCGGGCGAGAGTATTCAGTGGAACTACCGTCACACTTCATTCAAAGAAGGCGAGCTGCTGCTTGGCGCAACGCTGCGTCTGCAAAAGGACGATCCGGAAAGTATCAAGGCGCGAATGGACGACGTGAAGAGCAAGCGACTTGCCACACAGCCACACGGCGCGCGTTCCGCAGGTTGCTTCTTCAAGAACCCGCCCGCGAGCACTACCGGCACAGGCAAGATGATCGACGAGATGGGAATGAAAGGGCAGCGACGCGGGAGCGCAGTGGTTTCACCCGTGCACGCCAACTTCATCGTGACTGAAGGTGAGAACGCGCGCGCTGAAGATGCGCTCGCACTGGCGGAAGAGATTCGAGAGCGTGTGCGACGCGAGCAGGGGATCGAGCTCGAATACGAAGTTGAACTCTGGCGCGCCAATCCATCCACAGATTCCACAGAGAAGACATCTGTGGAATCTGTGGATGGATTGGACGAAAGGAGCAGTGAGCCTTGAGAGATCCGGTCGCGGTTCAGAAAGTTGGCAATCGAAGTGGGATCAACAAGGGTCGTTCGGGCGTGGGCCAGCATCCCGCGCGCCGCGCGCCTGCCGCGTCGGTTGGCGCGCGGCTCAGATCGCTGTTGGCTTACGTGCCGCTCGCGCTGAGGATCGGAGTGATAGCCATCATCCTGTTGATTGCTTTCGTCGGCTATCGCGCGGCTGCGTCGGCTAGTTTTTTTCAGATTCGCCGAATTGAGACCAAAGGAACTGCACGCGCTTCGATTGATGAGATCCAAACGGTTGTGCGTCGAGATGTGGGTCAAACTGGAGTATGGCAAGCCGATTTACCGGAGCTCAGCAAACATCTCGAGCGTCTGCCGTGGGTGCGGACGGCGATAGTCACTCGTGTTTTGCCTGACGGCATTCGGGTTCGCATAACGGAACGCGAACCGAAAGCTGTAGTGCGTACTTCAGCGGGTCGCTTCGTCTGGGTTGACGATGATGCGGTGTATCTCGGTGAGATGTCTCCTACCGATCAGATGCCGGCGTTCTTTCTGCGTGGCTGGAGCGAAGACGACGTGCCCGCGGCGCAGGCTGAGAATCGGGAACGCGTCGGTAAGTTTCTCGAGTTACAGCGTGACTGGGGTGCGCAAGGGTTGTCAGAACGTGTGAGCGAAGTGAACCTGCTCGATTTACGCGATGTGCGTGTGCAACTCGCCGGCGACGATTCGCAGATTGAAGTTCGACTTGGTTCACAGGACCAGAGCGCACGGCTCGGCAAAGCGTTAACGGTGCTCGATGCTCAACGTCAAACAGCTCGTGGACCACTAATCAGTTACATCGATCTCACGCAGGGGAAAAGAGCAATCGTGGGTTTAGTCACCGGCGAACGCAAAAGCGACTAATCCACAGATTATACCGATTACGCAGAGAAGAATCTGTGTAATCTGTGGATGATGAGGACCCGACATGGCCAAACGTACACAGCACACCATCGGTCTCGACATCGGGACGAGTAAGGTGACGTGTATCGCCGGCGAACCTGGCGAAGGTGGCCTCCTCGAAGTGGTTGGAATTGGAGAAGCAGAAGCACGCGGCTTGCGCAAGGGAGTGATCGTCAATCCTGATGCAGCCGTCGACGCGATCAAGAGAGCCGTCGAAGACGCGGAGCGAATGAGCGGACT
>JBKPJS010000133.1:0-1462 GCA_046730815.1 Acidobacteriota bacterium | reverse complement strand
CCTCAATGTCTCGTGGGCTCGGAGATGTGTATAAGAGACAGCAACAACTCTCCGGCTGAAGACGCAGGATTGGAGCAGGGTGATGAGATCATTTCGCTTGCAGGCAAAGATGTGACGCAGGGTTCCTGGCGGAAGACGCTCGCACGTTTCAAGCGTGGTGATTCGGTGCCCGTGACGGTCAAACGCGATCGCCGCACGATCAAGACGAATATAGTTTTGGGTGAGCCGGACAGGTTTGATTACAAAATTGAGGAGCGCGCTGACGCTACGGCCGAGCAAAAAGCTTTACGCGCGGCGTGGTTAAGTGGCAAATGAAGCCCATCCACAGATTACACGGATCTGTGTAATCTGTGGATGGATTTACGGCACGATAACCTCCAAAGAATGTGGAGCGATCTCGAATCGCATCGGCAACTGCCCAATCAATTCGCCATCAACTTGCACCTGAGCATCGCCATGAGCTTTAACACTCACCGCATTAACAAACCTCACCTCCGGTTTGTCACGAGGCATGCCGTTGCGCATCGCATAAGAAAGCAGATGCAAATAGCGGAGCCGGCTTGTAGTCTCAATAATGCAGATCTCAAATTCGCGCTGGTCCAAACGCGCGCCGGGCGTGATTGCGAGATCGCCTCCATACTTCGCTGACTTTCCGATTGCCGCAAACGTTGCCGTGTAGGTTTGATCTTCTATCTCGAGTGTGAAAGGTCGAGGGTCCCAGGTTGCCAGATGACTGAGACCCGAAACCCAAAAGGCGCCTTTGCCGATTCGTTTCTTTAACGAAGGCCGCACACGCCTGACGACTGAAGCGTCAATTCCAATCCCAGCCATCAACACAAAGTGACGAGCTTCGTTCGTCGTGTCATTAATCGCGAGGCCAAGATAGATCTTTCGCGACTTGCCACGCACCACTACTGCAATCGCTTGTTCATCGTCGAGTGGCAGACCAAGTTCCCGAGCGAGGACGTTTGCCGTGCCACGAGGAATGATCGCGAGGCGCGCTCCAGTTCCCGCTAGACCCTGGATCGCCTCGTTGATGGTTCCGTCGCCGCCTGCGACGATCACGTCAGAAGCACCATTACGAGCGGCGCGAGCGGCAATCTCCGCAGCATCACCTGGACCACCAGTTAGTTTCAAATCAACTTTGATACCGAGTGTTTCCAGGCGTGAGGCAAGCTCTTGAACTGGCCGGAGTCGTCGTGATGCATAGCGGCCAGTCTTCGGATTCGAAATAAGGATTGCCTGGCGAATAGACATAAAAGGATAGAAAACACAGTACAGACGAATAGCACGAAGTACAACTCTTACGCTGGCCTTGCATTATCATTACTGCCTGGCTAATTGCACAAACTCGTGTAAATCCGTGACATTAACGTCCGACACTGCCCAGTAGCACAGGCCCGAGCTACTCCACTCGATAACATTGTATCCCTGGCGTGAAAGCTGTCGCTCAGGCTGATGG
>JBKPJS010000132.1:0-5848 GCA_046730815.1 Acidobacteriota bacterium | reverse complement strand
ATCTACGTTCGTGAGCGAGGCAAAGCTACGCATCATCAAGCCCGCACCAATGAGGAGCACGAGCCCGAGCGCAACTTCCGCCACTACCAACGAATCACGCCACACTTGCGACGAACCACTGCTCGTGGCGGTCTTTGCGCCCGCTTTCAAAACTTCATTGATGTCAGGACGCGAAACTTTTAATGCGGGAAGCAAGCTGAAGAGAAGCGCAGTCAAGATCGACATCACCACAGTGAAAGTCAACACTGGTAAGTCAATCTGCACCTCAGCGAGTCGTGGCAATTCGTTTGCGCCGTAAAACTTGATCGCTTTCAGCCCCCATGCAGCCAACAACACGCCCATTCCGGCGGAGAGCAACGCAAGTAACAAGCTCTCGGTAAACCATTGCCGCAGGATCCGCCACGTTCCTGCACCCAGCGCGACGCGCAAAGCCAACTCTCTTTCTCTCACGGTCGCCCTCACGAGCAACAGGTTCGAGACGTTGGTGCAAGCAATGAGTAAAAGGAAAATCACGGCGCCGAGCAATACCCATAACCCGCGTCGCATTTCGGAACCTACAATCTCTTCATCGACTGGCACTAAGTAAGCGGTGGTGTTGCGCCAATACTGTGGATACTGTTGTTCGAGATTAGCGGCGAGGTTGGTCAGATCAGCTTGCGCGTGCGCCAACGTTATGCCCGGCTGCAAACGACCGACGGTGATCAAAATTTGAGCCCCACGTTCGTCCAGGTTTCCCCTTTCCTCGGCAACCGTCGTCAGGAGTTCTGTCGACTGTGGTGCCAAAGGAAACTCGAAATCGCCTGGCAGGACACCAATGATGGTGAACGGTTTACCATCGAGAGGGAGCTCCTTTCCTAGCGCGCTCTCGTCGCCACCCATTCGGCTCTGCCAAAACTGGTGGCTGATGATGACAACGCCTTTCGCGCCACGCTTTTCTTCGTCAGCCTGGAAGTCGCGGCCCAGCATTGGTTTCACCTTAAGCACTGAAAGGAAGTCGGCGGTGACACGCATGCCGGGGATCTGTTCAGCTTGTTGATCAAGCAGAGTGAAGCCATTGCGTTTGTAACCTGCAATCGCCTCTAAGCTACGACTCTGCGCGCGCCATTCCTGCAGATCGAGGTAGGACGCGGAGCCTTTACTCCGTTTGTCTGTCGCAGTTCGCCAGAGCGCGACGACACGTTCCGCTTCAGTTATGTGAGGCGGAGTGAGAATGAGCGCATTAATAACACTGAATATCGCAGTGTTCGCCGCAATACCGAGCGCCAACGTGAAAGCCGCAATCAGCGTGACGCCCGGTTGCTTCCGCATGCCCCGCAACGCGTGTCGCAAGTCCTGCCAAAAACCTCTCATCGCATTACCTCAGTTTTGCTTCTAAAGATGACGGCCACGATACCAGTCAATGCGCACTGTTGCTACAGCTCTGCCTCAAAAGTCTTCCAGCCATCAAAAAGCAAAAGTATTCCTGATCTTCTACCTTTTGTCCTCCTTTGTGGCGGATCTTTTCGTTTCGAATATTCAACGGAAGAAATTGTATGGTTCGTCCGTCGAATTACAAGAGAGTGCATCATGAATAACACCAATACCGCAGATCTCTTTAACGTGCGTTCGCACAACCCATCCTTTTTTTCGGTTAAGGAAAGCGCAATTTACAAAGGTCCACTCGTCGACTTTTGCATACCCGTTAACTTGCACTTTCCGCCGCCTGAAATGGTCCGACGTATCAGCGAGCGTTTGCCTGAAATTCTTCGGTATTACCCCGACTATGCTGAGGTCCATGCCAAACACATTGGGGAAATTGCCGGAGTTCCGCCAGAGTGCATCGTGCCGGCAAATGGATCAACAGAAATCATAACCCACCTATGTCATCTTACTCGTGGTCCAATACTCACAACGATTCCTACGTTTAGCCGTTGGACCGATTTGCCGGAGGAGCTAGACATTCCTCTGCATACAATTGAACAGGACGTCCGGAGAACTTTCCATTTGAATGTCGCAGAAGTAGTTTCGCGTGTCACCGAGGTCGGTGCAAAGATGTTGGTGATTTCTAATCCGAGCAATCCAACGGGTGCATGGTTCGAGCCCGGCGAAATTGAAGAGCTAGTACTGCGTTTGCCGGAAGTAGAGCGAATTGTAATTGATGAGTCTTTTTTGGACTTCTCGAATCTTGAAAGTGCTGTGGCGTTGATACCAAGGGCTGAGAATCTGGTGGTGGTTAAGAGCCTTGGTAAGTCATTAGGTTGGCACGGTGTTCGGCTCGGTTACGCAGCAACGAACCCACAAGCAGCCGAGCTGCTCGGATCTCAACTGCCATTCTGGAATGTTAACGGTTTGGCTGCGTACATCCTGAAAAGCGTGTCAGACTTCAAGGACGAATTCCAACAAAGCTTTGCTCTTGTCGAACAAGACAAAACTTATATGTTGAATCAACTGGAACGCGTTCCCGGCTTGAGAGTGTTTCCTTCAAAGGCGAATTTTCTTTACGTTGAGTTGCCACCGTACGTACGAGGCCGAAAGCTTAGAGATCAATTGTTGAAAGAGTATGGATTACTCGTGCGCGAATGCAGCAACAAAATCGGTTCGTCTGAGCGATACCTGCGCCTGGCAGTACAAACAAGAGAAGCGGTTGATCTCCTGACTGACGCGTTGAGTCGTGAACTTTCCTCACACTGTGACTCCCTGGAATTTTGATCTTGCCTCACATCCATCAGTTTTTCCGAGTGAATACCATACCCTGAAACTCTGCTTGTTCTGCCCGCTCTCCAGAAAACGTAAACTTAACCGTGTCTCCCTGGCCCGGTGTAAGCTCCACTCGCATTATGTCCTTTGATGCATCGTAGACTTCACTTTCACTGTGTAGCACGCCAACACTTACGACAAGCTTCGCATTGATCACTCGCCATTCCATGCGGCCGCCCTCTTCGTTTTTATAGACACCGGCATAAGCGTCCAACGGGTGAGACAATGTTTGCGGGCGAGCTTTTCGCCGCGCGAGTTCATCAGCCGATTTTTGTCTTGCCTCTTTAACTGCTTTCGGTAGCGATGCCAATCGTTGGGCCCACTTCTCGTCAAAGTTGGGTCTGCGAAGAAAGAAGTCGTATACGTACTGTGCCACCATGTCTGCTAAGCGGGAACCGATTATTGCTTCATGCGCCAGAACTACGACACCAATTTTCCGTTCAGGCATGAAAGAGACGTGAGCGTAAAACGCGGAGAATCCGCCGTTATGCTGGAACACGGTTTCACCATCGTAGGTTCCGATATTCCATCCCAGTGCGTAACCATTGCGACTGATTCCCCCCGCCTCTACGCGTTGCTCAGCATACTTGCGATGAGCCTCATCCATTACGTCAGCGGGAAAAATTCTCTTCCCTTTAATCTGACCTGCATTGATGTTCACTTGCAGCCACCGCGCCATATCTTCAGCCGAACTCACAAGGCCGCCGGCTGCGTGCATGTTGGCGTCAGCTTTTGCGTAGAAGAGTGGCGTGTATTCACTTCTGGCAAAGTACGGTATCGCGAGCTTTTCCTTCGGCACTCGTGATACATAAGGAGTGGTGCTTTTCATTTTTAATGGAGTAAGTACTTGTCGTTGCAGTGCGTCCTTCCAGTTTTGCTTGAGCACGTTTTCTATCGCGAGACTCGCAACGACGTAACCAATGTTGCCGTATTTGAAATTACGACTTTCTGCTTTATGTTTCGCAAGCAACTCGATGAGTTTTTCCTTTGTGTACTCTCCACTGAAGGCAGTTCGAAAAACCACTGGCCCATCGTTGCTGATGCCGTGTGTATGAGTGAGCAGTTCGCGCAACTTGATCTGATCTGCTGATAGCCCGGGAGCGAGTTGCAATCCTGGTAAGTAATTACTGAGTGGCGCATCAAGATCCAGCGATTTGTTCTTGTGCATCACTGCGGCCATCAGGCCAACAAACGGTTTGGTTGCGGAGGCGATGTAAAAGATCGTTTGGGGTGTAACTTTCCGACGTGCTTCGAGATCTGCATATCCGAAGCCACCCAGATAAAAGACCTCGTCATCCTTTACGACTGCCACAGCGATCCCGGGCGCAATCTCTTCCGGAAACGACGCGCGGTAAAGTTGTGAAATAAAACGATCCAGTTCGGATGATTTCAGCTCCCCCACACTCGCCTGCGCGAGCACCCTGCCTGGTGTAATTAGCGAGAGAATGATTGTTGCCGCCGCAAAGGCAGATAAGGTTTTACTTAGCATGCCACGGAGGATATTGCGATCGGTGAGATTCCTTATAGAACGTTTGAAACTATCAGCCGGCGGTAAGTGTCAGGGGTGAGTCCTGTTTTACTCTTGAATATGCGACCCATGTGGCTCTGATCTGAGAACCCGGCCTGACAAGCGATTGCGGCCAGTGATAAACGCCTGATCGACAGCAGTTGACTGGTAGCCTCGACGCGACGTTGTTTCACGTATTCGGAAACTGAAACGCCCAGACACGAACGAAATTTTCTTGCAAGGTAAACGGGATGTACGCCCGCGCGCTGGGCCAAATCACGTACGCGCCCGCAGTTCTCGACGTCGTCGTCAATCTCCTGTTTGATCAATCCAAGCCAGCGAGGAAGATCACCAGTGGACGGTGGTGTGTGAGAAAGCGACGCCAGTATCTCATACAGACTATTCTCCATCTCTGTTCGGGATTGAATGTTCTCTTTTTGAAGAATCTGAAATAAGAGAAGGAACCACCTCGTCGCAGGTCCGCAATGTTGCCAACGCCACTGGATCAGATCCTTTTCCCAATCCTGAAGTGCGCTCGTGAAGCTGTGCTCCAGGCGTATGGACAGTGCGACGGCGCCTCTGGATCCAAATTGATCAGTGTGTTCAGTTCCTGCTGGTTTGACGACAATACTCAAAGGCCTGGCGATTTCAGATTGCGCTCCCACCGTTTCCGTAAGCGATCCCGTTACGATAAAGGTGATGTTCGTGTAAGCGTGTGCATGGAGATCCTGTTTCGCCAGCGCGCGATACGAACGTCGCTGAATGCTCATTTCTTCAAGCCGAGCAGTTAATGGTGACGGAATTACGGTAGTCATTCTTCCGGATAACGCAAGTTACGTTTATACCGGGTAATGATACCTCCTTTCTCACATCACTCATACCTCAAGGCCACCAGCGGATCGACTCGCGTCGCTCGTCTCGCCGGAATAAGACACGCGACTAACGCGACCAGCAACAGAGTGATCGAAACTAACACAAATGTCGTGATGTCGGTCGGTGTCACACCAAACAACAAGCTTGTCATCAGTCGCGTCAACGCGTACGCCGCTATCAAGCCCAGCGTCACACCTACCACCGTCAGTCGCATGAATTGACCCAACAACAGTCGCAGAACGTCTCTCGCGCTTGCGCCTAGTGCCATCCTGATGCCAATCTCCTGAGTTCGCTGAGTCACCGAGTAAGAAATCACGCCGTAAATTCCAGACATGGCCAGCACGAGAGCGAGCACAGCGAACAGGATCAGGATTGTCAAAGCAAAGCGACGGGTAGCAAAGGAATCGCCGATCAGTTCACCCATTGTTTGAATCTGATATACGGGTTGGTCCTTGTCGACTTCGCGAATCGCGGCTTGAATTGCAGCCAATGTGCTCTTCGGGTCCACACTCGTGCGTACGGCGAGGTTCATGCGGCGATAGCGGCCTGCCATCTGGCCCAGCGCAAAATAAATTTCCGGTCTGATTCCCCGGTCGAGTGCTGATTGAGCTGAGTCTTTGACCAGACCTTTAACCGTGAACCACGGGCTCTTCGAGTCGGGGTTGCCAATCTTGATTCTCTTTCCAAGCGGATCCTGATTGGGCCAGTAGCGGTTAGCCATTGCCTGATTCA
>JBKPJS010000131.1:0-2660 GCA_046730815.1 Acidobacteriota bacterium | reverse complement strand
AGCGGGAGAAGAACCGTTTTGCGGCGGAAGACGTCTGGAATTACTTTCGCGGGCTGCGCACAAAGGGTGTTGTTTCCGAGTCGAAAGACGTTGTAGAGATCGCCAGTCCGCGCGGTGTCGTCGCGGGAATCATTCCGTCCACTAATCCAACCTCGACTGCAATTTTCAAGATCCTAATCGCAATTAAGTCGCGCAACACGATCGTTCTGTCACCACATCCATCGGCTGCCAAGTGCATCAATGAAACGGCGCGCGTAATGCGTGATGCCGGTGTCAAAGAAGGTTTACCTGCCGATGCGATCGGCTGCATGACGACGGCGACGATCGAAGGCACTGAATCGTTGATGAAGCATAAGCAGACCGCTGTGATTCTCGCGACCGGTGGAATCGGACTGGTGCGTGCTGCTTATTCATCAGGCAAGCCGGCGTTTGGAGTTGGACCAGGCAATGTGCCGGTTTGCATCGAGCGAACTGCCGACGTACCGAAGGCAGTCCAGGATATTTTGACGGGCAAGTGTTTTGACAATGGCACCATCTGCGCATCGGAACAGGCAGTGGTTTGTGACGCGCCGATTGAACAGGCTGTGCGCGAGCAATTTAAGCTCCAGGGCGCGTATTTCATTTCGGCATCCGAAGCGGATCAGCTTGGAAAAGTCGTGGCGACGCCACAGCGTTCGCTAAATCCGGCTATCGTCGGTAGATCGGTCGAAGTGATTGCAAAGATGGCTGGTCTGAATGTGCCGCCGGGAACGCGTTGTTTGCTCGCGGACGTGGCCGGTGTTGGGCGCGATCATCCATTGTCGATGGAAAAGCTGTCGCCGATTCTCGCTTTTTATGTGGTTGATGGTTTGACTGCGTGCGCCGAGCGAAGCAGGGAAGTGCTTCGCTACGGTGGCATGGGCCACACCGCCGGCATTCACACACGCTCGCGTGAAGCGGCAGTGAAGTTTGGCGCAGAGATGCCGGCTTCGCGCATCACCGTCAATACGCCAACGACGCACGGCGCAATCGCGTTCTCGACTGCGTTGCCGCCGTCGATGACGCTTGGTTGTGGATCGTGGGGTGGGAATGTGACGTCAGACAACGTTTCACCACTTCATTTGATGGATATCAAGCGCGTCGCTTTTGAGACTCGACCCGTAAAGAGTGCGCGCCCGGCAGTCAGTACGGCGAAAGTTTCTCAGCCTGTTGCTGCAAAGGAGCCTGTGGTTGCCGGCGGCAAGATCGATCGCCAGGAGATCGCTGCAATCGTGGATCGTTTTCTTGCGGGCAAGCGTCTCGAACCGTCAAGTTCACCACTGCCGCCGCCGGTGATTGAGACTGAGGCGGGAAGCATGTACGCGGGACCGGCGCCAAAAGAAAATGGTGCTCCGAAAGCCAATGGCGCAGAGCGCCCGGCTGAGCCGATCTCGAAACCCGCGCCGACCGCATCGACTAACGGCGCAAAGGCAGTCGACTTTGTGAGTGAAGACGACGTGCGTCGAGCGATTCAGAAGGGCGACAAGATCTACATCAACGCGAAGACTATTATCACTCCCGCTGCCCGCGATATGGGCGAACCCTCGGAAGTCTTTGCTAAGGTTTAACCACAGATGACACAGATCAGTCGGTGTAATGTGTGGACGGGTCTGAAATGTTTTTAGCAAAAGTAGTAGGCACAGTTTGGTCCACTAAGAAGTCGCCCGATCTCGAGGGCGTCAAATTTTTGATTGTCCATCCTTACGATCTTGACAAGGAACCCACGCGCAACATCGTTGTGGTTGCCGATCGACTGGGCGCGGGAACTGGCGAAATGGTCATGTGCGCGTTCGGCAAAGCAGCGAGGTCTGCCATAGGGAATCAGGACATGGCGATCGAAGCAGCCGTCGTCGGTATCGTCGATCGTGTCGACATCAACGAAACCCTCTCCGACGAGATGCGCGAAGCCGCACACCGGCTTGTTCAGGAAAATGGCAGACCGTGAAAACTACTAACCACGCCTAATCACTCATCACTTTCAAATGGCCAATGAAGATTTGATCTATCGCATCACTCGAGCGGTTTACGATCGCGTAGGGAGTGCGGTTGACGATACGACCGTGGAGCAATTGGTCACCGACATTTACAATCAGGTTGGCTCGTCCTCGGCTGGCGACAGAAGTGCCGTACAATTGACATCGGCCGATGGTTCGTCAGAGCGGATGGTGATTTCGGTTTTTGGTTTGGACCATCCGGGAATTGTTGCCGGCGTTTCCCAGATTCTCGCGGAGGCGAGTTGCAGCATCATCGACATCAACCAGACTGTCGTCCAGGGCAAATTCGCGATGGTGATCATCGCCGATACGTCGCGCGCGCGTGAAAGCACGGCCGAGTTAAAAGAGCGATTACGCAACGAAGGTCAGAAACTCGGCGTTCGCATTTACGCGCAGCGAGAAGATCTTTTCAACGCCATGCACCGGATCTAATTAGACATGATTACAGGGTTTTCAGCATTGACAAGATATGTCTGAACCTGAAATTGCACGTCGTTGTACTGCATGTGGCGTGACCGTGCGCCAGCATGCGGTGTTCTGTCCGCAGTGTGGGAATCCAATCGGCCAACCAGTGGCGGCGCGCGATACAATTATCGACACTGCGCCAACAGAAACCTTGACACCCGAGGTTGCCGCCACCCAGGCACT
>JBKPJS010000130.1:0-1519 GCA_046730815.1 Acidobacteriota bacterium | reverse complement strand
CCGTAGTGGCAATTGACGCGCCAATGATGTCGAATCTTGGGATCAGAAGCAGATCGAGGGTGACCGTGACCACCAACGATGCCAACGACACGAATAGATTCAGTCGTGGCTTTCCCATTCCTGCCAGGTGTGCTGCCAGGACATTCACGATACTAAAAGCTACAATGCCCGGCAAAATCCACCATAACGCGGCTACGCTCGGGCGAAAAGCTTCGCCGTACAACAGCGGTATCGCCTGAGACGCGAAAACGCCCAGTGCCAGACCGCACAAAATACTCGCCCAAAGCGCCAGCCGTGTAACGCGGCTGGTGTTCCGAACGCTTTCATTCAAATCATTTGAGGCAGCCACTTTCGGCAGCAGGACAGTCGCAAAAGAGTTTGACATCAACCACAGCAATTGAGCGAGAGAAACCGCGAGGGTGTACCGGCCCAGCGATGCAGCACCGGCAAACAAACTGACAATAAACACATCCAGCCGGTAATTGAGAAACTGTGCGAGATTCGCAAGATAGCAAGGAAGTGCAAAGCCGGTGGCCGCTTTTAGCGAGGCGGTATCCGATGAAAAGCTTAACTTGAGATCAAGTGCCCTTAGGACGATTATGTTGATCAGCAGATTGGCAGCGAAACTAACGCCTAGCAGCGCAGGAACTGAAAGCTGCCGGTGAACCAGATAAAGCACCGCGGCGAGGCCAAAGAGCATGAAAAACTGGCTTACTCTGCCGATCAGTTCGGCGTTGTTGACGATTGCGATCTCCTGGCGGCCGGCTAATATCGCATCCCAGAACCTCGTCAGTATCTCTACCCACACATACACGGCTACAGCGAGGATGATCCACGGACCAAATGACCTTGGAAGAAAGTAACCAGCGTTGCCGCTGATACGCAGAACCAGGAGGATCGCCAGAGCCAGCAGAGCCTGCACTACGGAAACGATTAACAGGTGCATCGCAAAAACGTTGAGCTTCGCTTTTGCCTGGGCGACGACATACGTAATTCCCGGGGGTAATGAAAGCCCGAGGGTGGTGCCGAGCAATGCAGCAGTTGCGAGAATCAGGTCGAAATTTCCTTTGCCGGCGGGACCAACCGTGCGTGCAATCAATACACTGTTCGCAATACCGAGCGGCAGGAGCAGGACGTTTGCACCAAGGGCATGGAGGCTTCTGGGCAGGCCAAACGTCCGGTTAGTTATTTTCGACACCGACACTGACATCGTCTAATCTCAGCAAGACCTTACTAAAAACTTCCAAACCTGGTGAATTTCCACACTAACTGTTCACGATACACAGTTCTACTCTGGCTTACGCAACACAAAAAAAAGACACCAGCCGCGCTCGTGGCCTTTGCCAATGGCGCAGGCAAGGCCCCTCAGGAAATTCAATGCCAACGTCCATTTAAGCGGCCTCAGAGTAGTGAAGTCAAAAACGGAGAGTGAACCTCCCGGTGCAATTTCCAGCACCGTCCAACCGGATTTGCGGGCAGCATATTCCAGCTCAAAGGACGAGATTGGACTGATATGGCC
>JBKPJS010000129.1:0-2472 GCA_046730815.1 Acidobacteriota bacterium | reverse complement strand
AACAGGGAGTGCTCGAACAGATAATTCGCGAGATCGAAATTCGCTGCGAACCGCGAGAGATTCCTGACGCAATTGACATCGACGTTTCAAATCTCGACGTGCATGACCTTCTGCACGTGTCCGATATTCCAGTGAGCGATAGGATCGAGATTCTAACGGATGCTGAACAGGTGATTGCCACGGTCGGTATCGTGAAGGAAGAGGTTGTTGCGGCGCCGGCGATTGAAGGTGAAGAGCCTGCCGAGCCTGAAGTGATTGGCAAGGGCAAGAAGGAAGAGGAAGGCGAGGAAAGCGAGTAGACAAGATTTGCATGATGAACATGATTTACATGTAAATCATGAAAATCCTGTAATCCTGTCAAATGCTTATTGTTGGCCTTGGAAACCCTGGAGACGAGTACGCGCAAACGCGTCATAATCTAGGATTCATGTTGATTGACAAGTTGGCCCATGATGAAGGGATCGTGGTTGGCCGGCGCGAGTGCAGTTCTCTTGTAGGTCGTGGTGAAGTTGAGGGCGCGCGAACGAAACTCGCGAAACCACAGACCTTCATGAACTTAAGTGGACATGCCGTTTCTTGTCTGCTTGCAAAGCTCAAGAGCGAGTCGCCGGTAAAGCAGTTGGTGGTGATTTCCGACGACCTGGCTTTGCCGCTTGGAAGAATTCGCATCCGCGAACGCGGCTCGGCAGGCGGACACAACGGGCTCAAGTCGATCATCGCCGCGATAGGTACGACTGAATTTGTGCGCTTGCGAATCGGGATTCAGCCCGAACATCCGATCTCGGATTCGAAGCGCTTTGTACTCGACTCGTTTTCACGAACTGAGCGGCCAATTGTTGAAGAGACGTTAGCGCTCAGCGCGAATGCCATACGAACGATCATCAGAGACGGCGCGTTGAAAGCGATGACGGAGTTTAATTGATTGCCGATTTCCGATTGCCAATTGCCGATTCGGTTCAAAATTGGCAATCGGCAATCGGAAATGACCTGACTGGAGGTTTGATTTGGATACAAAGAGACAGTACGAAGTGGTCTTTATCGTAGACCCGACAGCGGATGATGAAGTGTCGAAACTTACCGAGAGTTTCACACAAATCGTGACCGATCAGGGTGGCGTGGTGACGAAGGCCGAGACGATGGGCAAGCGCCAGCTCGCGTACGAGATCCTCCACCACAAGGATGGCACGTTCGTGCTTCTGGAAATCGAGGGCTCGGGTCGTGAGATTGCCGAACTCGAACGCCGCATGCGAGTCAACGATCGCGTTCTGCGATATATCACGGTGCGAGTCGACGAAGATCGCAGGCGCGCCGACAAGTTGAAAGACCGCCGTGCACGCAAAGCCGCGAAACGTCCCGAACGGGGCGGACACCAGCGCCGTGGACCAGCGATGGACTTTGCCGAAGCGAGCAACGAATAGATTTCGATCGACGAGTTAAAAGGATAATTTATGTCAACCAACTATGAAGACCGCCAGCGTGGTGGCGGCTACGACAGTGATGACGATCAGGATCGACGGCCAATGGGCGGACGTGGCGGCGGCCGCCGTATGCACCGGCGACGCGTGTGTCGCTTTTGTATCGACAAGGTAGACCTGATCGACTTCAAGGATGTCAGGCTGTTGCAGAATTACCTTCCCGAACGCGGCAAGATTTTGCCGCGACGAATCTCCGGTAATTGTGCGACGCACCAGCGCATGCTGGCGGAAGCGATCAAGCGGGCTCGCAACATCGCGCTGCTCCCGTACACGACGGACTAAGGGAGAGAAAAAAGATGGCACATACGAAAGTACTTTTGCGTGAGGATGTTGATGATCTCGGCGCGCGCGGCGAGATCGTTAGAGTTCGGGCTGGTTACGCTCGCAATTATCTTTTGCCTCGCAATCTCGCGGTTGAGGCGACGGCCGGCAACGTCAAGGGAATTGAACAGGAACGAGCGGCGCTGTTGAAGAAAGAAGCCAAAGAGCGTGCGACGGCTGAGGCGCAGTCGCAGCAGATGGGTTCGCTCGACCTCGAGTTCAAACGCAAAGCCGGCGAGCAGGGTGCGCTGTACGGCTCTGTCACGTCGATGGATCTGGCCGAGGCATTGAAAGAGCGTGGCTATGAAATCGATCGACACCGGATTCACCTGCGTGAGCCTTTGAAGCGGTTGGGTGAGTACACAGTTCCCGTCAGACTTCATCGTGAAGTTACGATTGATCTGAAAGTCAAGGTGGCTCCGGAAGGTGAAGTGATCGTCGGTCACCTGACTCCTGACCAGGAAGGCGAGCTCAATAAACCGCAGATTAACGCAGATAACGCAGATTAGCATTAACCTGCGCTCATCCGCGTTCATCTGCGGCCACTTTAAAACCGAAAATATTATTGCCACACTGAGACGCTGCATGTTAATACGACGTGTAGCGTTATTTTTTACGTTATGGCGACTCCTGATCTTATCCGTGACGCAGCTTTTGAACGCGCTCTTCCAAATAG
>JBKPJS010000128.1:0-5925 GCA_046730815.1 Acidobacteriota bacterium | reverse complement strand
GAATTGACCCTCCGTCTCGAGATTGGTTTGCGGCCTCATGCCGGCGATGACGATACTGAAACTGACGGCGCGGACCTCGAACTCACCGAAGAAGACCTGCAGGTTTTGCAGAGGATGAAAATCCGGATCGATCCGGAAAGATAAGCCGCAGATGAACGCGGATGAACGCAGATTTCTCATCTGCGTTCATCCGCGTTCATCTGCGGCTATAAAATCTTATTCGGGAACCTCCTCGCTACCCGTGAGCGTCTGCTGTCGCAGCGCTGCCGCGCCAAGCAACCCACCCATTCCCATCGATTCAACCGCGCTGCTCGGCACCAACATCAAAGCGCCCTTCTCCTTTAAGCCTTCATACAACATGTTCATTGCTCGCAGGTGCAGTGCTGTCGGATTGTCTCGATAAGATTTAGCTGCCGTCTCAAACGAGTGTGCAATCTCCACTTCAGCCTGGCCCAGAATGATTCGCGCTTGTTTCTCTCTCGCCGCCTGGGCCTCGCGCGACATGGCATCTTGCAGTGCCGGAGGAATAATCACGTCGCGCATCTCAACTGATTGCACTGTCACGCCCCACGGATTTGAACGCTCGTCAATCAGTTGCTGTAACTCTTCTTCAATCCGCTCGCGACCACGCAACAAATCCGTCAACGACGTGCGGCCGATAATGTCGCGCAGTGCAGTTTGTGCCGCCCAACTCACCGCCTGTGGATAGTTTTGCACTTCCAGCGCTGCCTTCTCCGGATCGTAGACCATCCAGAAGAGCACTGCGTCTACGTTGACCGGCACCGTATCAGACGTAAGCGTCTCTTCCGCGGCGAAGCTCGTGGTGATCACCCTTTGGTCCACCCACGCCGAGACAGTATCGACAAACGGAATAATCCAGAACAGGCCGGGACCACGCAACCCGACGTATCTCCCCAGCCGCAACACAACGGCGCGTTCCCACTGCCGCGCGATCTTGGGCGCCTGGGCCAGCAGAACTCCCAGTATCAAGCCCACGATAATGCCCACCGGATTCAACAGTAACCACGTGGCGAGGCCACCTAGAAGAAGCGGCGCCAGAAACGTCACTGCGGAGATTACGTTGATTCGCGGCGTATCGACTGCGGGCAGGTTACTTCTTGTTTGCATCAGACTTGTAGAATTAGACATTCTTAGTCTCCTTTTTTGCGCCGGCTCTGAAGTTCGTCAAGCAAGTCGTCGAGCGAGAAGCCGAGGGCATGTGCTTCTTCCACAAACCGCTCGGCTAATTCCTTTAAGTGTTTTTCCTGCTCTCCGCGATGGCTTATTGCGAACTGGCGGGCGCTGACAAACGTTCCAACTCCTCTTCGTGTCTCGAGAATTCCTGAGCGTTCCAACTCGGCATAAACCTTGGCGACGGTGTTGGCATTCACGCGTAGCTCCACCGCCAATTGCCGGACAGTCGGCAATTGTTCCCCGACCCTCAGCCTTCCCGTCGCGATGGCGAATCGAATTGCTCGCGTCAACTGCGCGTAGAGCGGCATGGGGTGGGTTGGGCTGACTGTAAAAATCTGGCTCATTCGTAGTTGTACTACGATGCTAGTACAAGTCAGGTTTCAGGAATTTGCGGCTAATTTTGCTTGGAATAATGGCGTGTGTTATCTTGTCTGGCTTTTAATCCTGCCAGTTTGTTTGCCTTTATAGGTCGAAGAGGAGTTCAAAGACAGTATGGCTACGCCTAATGGAAATTTGAGCGCCGACGGTCATCACGTCGGCAAAGTCGTGCAGATTATCGGCCCCGTTCTCGACGTGGAGTTTCAGGGAGGCTACCTGCCTCCAATCTACCAGGCGCTGCGAGTCGTCTCCGAAGGTTTCGATGTGCCCACGCCGATTGACGTTATCGCGGAAGTGCAGCAACACCTCGGCGAAGGCCGCGTGCGAACTGTTTCGATGTTGCCAACGGACGGCATGGTGCGTGGTATGAAAGCTATCGATACCGGCGGTCCGATCACGATGCCGGTAGGCGAGGGAACACTTGGCCGCGTGCTGAACGTTATCGGCGAGCCCGTCGATACACTCGGACCCGTGAAGCACGAGAAGCGTTATCCGATTCACCGTCACGCTCCGACCTTCGAAGAACAATCGACCGAGTTGCAGATGTTTGAAACGGGCATCAAGGTCATCGATTTGATTCAACCGTTTTTGCGCGGCGGCAAGATTGGCTTGTTTGGCGGCGCGGGCGTTGGCAAGACGGTCATCGTGATGGAGTTGATCAACAACATCGCGAAGGCGCGTTCCGGCTTCTCGGTGTTTGCCGGTGTCGGTGAGCGCACGCGCGAAGGAAACGACCTGCTGCGCGAGATGGTCGAGTCGCAGGTTATCCAGTTTGGCGAAGCGTTCAATAAAAATCTCCACGATACCGGCATGTTCGATCTTACCAAGGTCGACATGAACACTATCGGACAATCGAAGGTGGCACTGATCTACGGGCAGATGACCGAACCGCCCGGAGCGCGTCTGCGTGTTGCTCTTTCGGGCCTGACCGTCGCCGAATACTTCCGCGATCAAGGGCTCGACGTGCTGCTCTTCATCGACAACATCTTCCGGTTCACGCAGGCAGGCTCTGAAGTTTCGGCATTGCTTGGCCGCATGCCTTCCGCGGTGGGTTATCAACCGAACCTCGCGACGGAAATGGGCGAGATGCAGGAACGCATCACTTCGACCAAGACGGGTTCAGTCACTTCGATTCAAGCTGTCTATGTGCCTGCCGACGACTACACCGATCCGGCGCCCGCAACGACCTTCGCGCACCTCGACGCCGTTACCGCGCTCTCGCGACAGATCGTCGAGCTGGGTATTTACCCGGCGGTAGATCCGCTGACTTCTTCATCGCGCATTCTGGATCCGCGCGTCATCGGACAGGAGCACTACGACACTGCTCAAGACGTGAAGCGCGTGTTGCAGCGTTATAAAGATCTTCAGGACATCATCGCGATTCTCGGTCTCGACGAACTGTCTGACGAGGACAAGTTGATCGTTTCCCGCGCTCGCAAGATTCAGAAGTTCTTCTCGCAGCCGTTCTTCGTTGCCGCTCAGTTCACCGGGCTGGAAGGCAAGTACGTCAAACTCGAGGACACCGTCAGAGGTTTCCGCGAACTCGTTGACGGCAAGCACGACGATCTGCCGGAACAGGCTTTCTACATGGTCGGCACGATTGAAGAAGCGATCGAAAAAGCGAAGACGATTGCCCAGTAGAGACTATGGCGGAAAAGATTCAACTCGAAGTAGTCACACCTGAGCGACGCGTTCTTGGTGAGGCGGTCGATATGGTGACGGTGCCTGGGCTCGGCGGTGAGTTGGGAATACTGCCGGGTCATACGCCTTTGATCTCACAATTGCAAACCGGCGTGCTGACGTATGTGCAGGAAGGAAAGAATTTTCCGTTGCACGTGTCGGGTGGGGTTGTTGAAGTGCGGGACGATCACGTATCGGTGCTGGCGGAAATTGCGGAGCGACCGGAAGAGATCGATGCAGCGCGTGCGAAGCTCTCGCGCGAACGAGTCGAAAAGCAATTAAACGCCTGGAGCGGAACGGAAGAAGACTTGGAGGTTGCGAAAGCGAAACTCGAAAGATCCGTCGTCCGCCTGCAACTCGCAGGAAAATAAGCCACAGATTAACGCGGATAATTTACGGATCAAATCGGTGTTCATCCGTGGCTTATTGCTGCCCGCATTGCGCTCACCGCGTTTTGTAATCCCACGAAGATCGCACGCGCAATGATGTTGTGGCCGATATTGAATTCGGTGATCTCTTGAATCCGCGCAACAGCGCCCACGTTTCGATAAGTCAGTCCGTGCCCGGCCGCCACATTCAACCCATATTGCACCGCCAGCTCTGCACCTTCTTTCAGTCTCTGTAGTTCGCGGGCTGCGCGGGCGGCTCCTTCGCCATGAATGCCGCGCGCACCGAGTGTCGCTTCACAGTAAGCGGCGGTGCATAACTCGACTTGTTGTGCGCCAATCCGTTGCGCCACTTCAATCTGTGCCGGATCGGGATCGATAAACAAACTTGTGAGTATGTTAGCTTCTCGAAGCCGATCCACCGCCGCACTGACAACTGCAACGTTTCCCTTAACGTCGAGTCCACCTTCGGTCGTGATCTCATTCGGTCGTTCGGCAACGAGCGACACGGCGTCCGGTGATGTTTGCAGCGCGATGTCCAGCATCTCGTCCGTCGCAGCCATCTCCAGGTTGAGATAAGTGGTGACGGAGTCGCGCAAAAGACGAATGTCGAGATCTTGAATATGGCGACGATCGCCGCGCAGGTGCACGGTGATGCCATCGGCTCCGGCTTGTTCACAGGCCATGGCGGCAGCGATAACACTAGGCTCCGGAGCACGACGTGCCTGACGCACTGTGGCGACGTGATCGATGTTGACGTTGAGACGTGCGGTCATTGCTGCTGATTATAAGTCCAACAGGTCCTATAGGCCCTATCCTATCGCTCAGCGCGCGAGCTCATGCACAGCCTTGATCGCGCTGTCATAAACGCCGCGGCGCGCTTGCTGCCGGATCAAACCCACTTCGTTCAGCATCCTGAAACTGTCGCTTAGCACGCTGACTTTGCTTCCTTCGTTGTGGTCCCATCGCACTGGAATCTCTTTCAACTTCAGTCCTGCGCGAAAAGCCAGATACAACAGTTCAACGTCAAATCCAAACCGATCGACAGTCGCGGCCTCGACGAGCGGGCGGCACACGCTCATGCGAAAAGCTTTGAAGCCGCATTGCGTGTCCCAGAATGGCAAGCCAGTCGCCACACGAACGACGAGATTGAAAACACGTCCGCCCTGTTCACGCCGCCAGGGTTGATGCACACCAATCAACTCTCGATTCAAGGCGCGGGAGCCAAACGCCACATCGCAGTCGCCGTTAAGAATCGGTTCGATCAGTTTTGGTGCTTCGGTGATCGGTGTGGAAAGGTCGGCATCCGAAAACAGCGTGACGTCGCCTCGCGCAGCCAGCAGTCCGAGCCTGACTGCTCTTCCTTTTCCCAAGTTTGATTTGTAACTGATAACCGAGGTACGCAGGTTCCCGGCATCCGCAAACGCCTGCCGGGCAAGCTCTGCGGTGTGGTCGGCCGAGCCGTCGTCGACGACGATTACCTCCGCGTCCGGCAAGTTCTGACGCAAGTAATCGACGACGGCCCGGAGGGTGTTTCCCAAGCGGGCCGCCTCGTTGTAAGCGGGAATGACGATCGACAGAGATGCGGACATCCAAGCCTCAATCGCAATATACCATAGCGACTTGCCCATATCGCCGCATCTTCGAAAGTCAGACTCCGCCTGTGATATATTTCAGGAATGGAAGTCGCCCGCCAATTCGAGAAACCACCATCTCATTACCAGACTGGCTGGATAAATAAGTTTACGATCAGTGCGGTTGCGATAATCCTGGCGGCGGCGATATTTGGTGGCACGATTGGCAGCACCCGTAATCTCAGCGGTTTAACCTCCGGTAACGCGAAGAACTCCTACCGGGTCGCCGACGAGATTGAAAGCGACTACAACGAAGCAGTCTCGACGATTACCGGCAATTATGCGGGCGATATCGATCACGAAAAGGCGACGCAGGCCGCGATTCAGGGAATGCTTTCCACGCTCGACCCGCATTCCGCTTACTTTCCTTACAACGAGTTCAAGAAGCTAAAAGAAGACCAGGACTCTCGCTTCTATGGCATCGGCGTGACTATCGTGCAGCATCGCGACGGCGTTTACGTGCAGTCAGCCGTCGAGGGCACGCCGGCGGCGAAGCAGGGTTTGAAGTACGGTGATCGGATTGTCGAAGTGGACGGCAAAAACGCGCGTGACTGGACCAGCGAGCAGGTCTCAAAGAACGTTCGCGGCTCGCTTGGCCAACCGGTGACTATCAAAGTCGAACGCGCCGGTTCCGAAGCACCACTGTATTTCAC
>JBKPJS010000127.1:0-12792 GCA_046730815.1 Acidobacteriota bacterium | reverse complement strand
GGACAACATGTCTCGTTTGGCGGAATCTATAATTCGTCCAGTTCACTCTCGGCAGGATTCCATACGTACGCGATCTCGCGCACCGGGAGTTCGATCAAATGGTACGTCGATCGAATCCAATATGCCGAGGCGAACATTTCGGGCGGAGTGAATAGCACCTCCGAGTTTAAGGGCCAATTCTTTATTCTGCTCAACGTGGCAGTAGGGGGAAACTTTGTCGGCAGTCCCGACGGCAGCACTGTGTTTCCGCAGCAGATGCAAGTTGATTGGGTCAGGGTGTGGGGAAACTGATTTGCCTCAAAGATCTTCTGCCACAAAAGGCACAAAAAGCACAAAGGCATTTCCACTGATTTGTGCGTGAGCGGCGGGATTTATCCGCATCACTGCGCCTGGACCGCGTACTTGATCACGTGGTCGCGTGCTACGACGAAGAGTTCATTCTTGTCGTTGAAGACCATCCCGAATGCTATGCCCTGTAAACCGAGGACCGTCAGGTATCGTCCGTTCGCATCAAAAACCTGAATGCCTTTCATGTCGCCAACGTAGACGCGGCCATATCCGTCCACGGCAATCGAATAAGCAGACCGAAGTTGGCCTGGCTGATCACCTCCGTTGCCAAAACGATTTATAAACTTTCCATCGCGGCCAAACTTGAAGACTGCGTCGTTGAATCTGCCGAGTGCGTAGATATAACCCGCCCCATCAGCCGCAACTCGCATACTCAACTCTGACTCACCGCTGGCGCTGCTGATCGCGGCGGGAATGGTCCTGACAACCTTGCCGTTTGAATCAAACGTGACGATGTCGTCTCGATTGCTCTGCCATGCAGCTACTAATCCACCATCGGGCGTTGTCGTTACGTCATCAAAACCGGATCTTGCATACTCCACTTCTCCAAGCTTCTCTCCTGTTTCGCCTCGATAACGATCGATACCTCCGCCGTGTACAGCATAGACCGTACCTTTGCGATCGGCGGCAAGCCCGCGAAGGAGTGTCTTTCGATCGCCGATACTCCATTGAGTAAGGAACTTGCCGGCCGGATCGAACACTTGAATTCGCCCGCCCGTGTATTCGCCCACATAAATTTGTCCGGCGCCATCAACAGCAATACTGCGAGCGTCGGTAAACATACCTGGACCGATTCCTTCGCTCCCGAATTCGACTAGGACAGTCGCGAAGCTATTACTACTTTTCTTCGCAGGCGCAGCGGGACGGACGGGATTGCTGGGTGCGGTAACTGTGCGACTTACCGACCTCGGCGCCAGTACTCCAAAGGCCGCGAGGCCGACCGCAACTAAAACGAAGATAGGGACTGCAATCAGCGGCAAGAGCCATTTGGGAAACTTGCCACCTGAGGAAAGCCCGAGTTGAATGCGGACTACTCGCGCAGGTTGTCCTGCGAGTTCATCCGGAGCGATCAATTGGCTGTGACAATAATCGCAGCGTGTTGTCGATCTGGGAGCGCTAGGATCTGAGGGACGCTGGTATGTTACCGGCGCTCCACACTTGGGACAGTCAAAGGTTGGTGGCATATATGCGAAGACTCAGGCCCAGGAGTTACTCGCCTTGCGGCCCAGCGAGCGGACCCCGGGGCGGAGCGTGCGCATTTTACCATTCGACAGAGTTTGAACCGACAGCTTTCCACATCCTCAGTTCTTTAAGTAGCCACAAAAGGGCACAAAGAACACAAAGCTTAATCAGCGGATGGGGATGGAACTATGCAACCCCGGAGGTTCGAACGCCACATCTTTATTCGAGAGATGCCACCATTTTGCAACCTATTGCAGGCCGAGCAGCAGAAGAATGTCGCATCCCTTGCGGTCACAACCCCTAGCTTTTTCCGACAAACCTGGAGGTCTGTGAAATGAAGTCGTCTCGCCTAATCCCGATCACAATCGTTTCTTTAGCTCTACTCGTGCTGCTCACGGTGGCGCTGACAACTCCCAACAAGGTTTTGGCCGATAACAACGCGTTCACCTTCCAGGGACAGTACACGGCTCCCGCTTGCGGGCCGCGTCATGATTTCACGATCGGGCAGAACACCCGGACCATCGACGTTGTGGCATCGACTGTACCTGCGAACGATATTGTTCTGAAGCTGTACTACGGAGGACAGATCATCTCTGAGCAGGATACTGGGACAAGCCCGGAACCAATTCACTACGGCACCGGCAGTAATCTCGCGCCCGGGACATACCAGGTTGAGGTCTGTCCGTTCGGAGGGCAGGCCGTCCTAACGCCCTCGGACTATGCCGGCGTAATCATAGTTTCTGAGGCTCCGGCCCCAGGAACCACGCCTCCGGCGGCAAACCCCATCGTCCTGCCGCCGGCGCCGGTTGACTCTGGACCAGCGCCACGCTATCAGAACCACACACCCACCGCTGCTCAGATCGAAGCCGGCATGACGAAGAACTCGCAGGATGAACCAAACATCGGCGTAAACTGGAGTAGTGGGAACGTGATGCTGCAGGCACTGATGCAAACACTGCGAGTGCAGTTTGACGATCAGGCTTGCCCGCAGACGCCGCCTACGACTTGGAAAGACGTAACACCCGTCACCTCACAAGAGGGCTTTGACCCAATTCTTTTCACGGACCACGAGACGAACCGAACGTTTGTCACGCATCTGCTGCTCGATCCCGCTGCGAATGCCTCGTCGTTCACCGACAATGACGGGACCAATTGGATCCCGAGCCAGGGCGCCGGCTTCGGGTCGGGTTTCGATCACCAGACACTGGGAGCCGGGCCATTCCATTCCCCCGTTCCCCCACTTCCGGGTTACAAAAACGCGGTCTATTACTGCGCGCAGGACGTCGCGTTCGCCAACTGCGCTCTGAGCATTGACGGTGGACTGACATTCGGGCCTGCAGTACCGATGTACGCCCTCGTATCGCCTGATACGGCGACGGTGGGCCAGTGCGAGGGGCTTCACGGGCACGTGAAAGTCGCTCCTGACGGCACAGTCTACGTTCCTAACGCCGCATGCGTTGGTCCAGTCAACCCGAAAGAGAACGGCATCGCTCTCTCCGAAGACAACGGGACCACGTGGCACGTGCGAACGATTCCCGGTACCGCCGGCGGTGGCAGCGATCCTTCGGTAGCTGTGGACGACGGCGGCCTGCTGTACCTCGGGTTCACGAACGAGGACAAATTTCCTGCGGTGGCAGTATCGGCTGACAAAGGAATAACCTGGACGAACAAGTACGACGTGGGCGCGATGGTTGGCGTGAAGAACGCAGTGTTTCCAGCCATGGTTGCCGGAAGTGCGGGTCGCGCCGCGATGGCTTTCTATGGCACCACGCAGGAGGGTTCCGTTAATGATTTCAACTCCGAAGCGGTTTGGTACCTCTACGTCGCGCATACGTATGACGGCGGAGCGCATTGGATAACCGTTAACGCTACGCCCAACGATCCGATTCAGCGCGGCGGAATTTTCCTGGGAGGAGGCTCTCAGATCCATCGCAACCTGCTCGATTTCTTCGGCGCGGACGTCGATCGGTTTGGCCGGATGACGGTTGGTTATGCAGATGGCTGTATCGGCCCGTGCGTCCAGTCGGCCGACGATGCTCGCGGTAACTCTTATACTGCCTATGGCACTATCGCTCGCCAGACTGGTGGCCGGCGACTCTTCTTCGGCTCGGATCCGACCACCGGGACGGTTCCCGGTGCTCCACGTCTCACAGTCACGCGAAACGGTTCACTCAACACTCTCACCTGGTCACAATCGGAGAATGGCGGCTCGTCGATCACGGGTTACAACGTGTATCGCAGCGCCGGTGGGCCCGAGCAGCTAATTGCTACGTTGGGAGGCGACTCGCGGCGTTACGTCGATAGCTCCGGCGATGCGACCTCGAACTACACCTATCGAGTGAGCGCGACAAATGGCCTCGGCACGTCGTGCGGCACCAACGCCGTTCTCGCAAGGCCGGTGGGCAGCTCCTGCGATCCGAATGGTCTACGAGTTCTCGACGACCCATCCGGCGATCAGATTGGTGCACCGCTCGAAGGCGACATGGATATTCAGTGGGTGTCGATCGGCGAGCCCTTCTTCGCTGACGGCTCACGTAAGCTTGTCTTCAAGATGAAGGTGGCGAACCTCGCCTCGCTCAAGCCGAACCGCATGTGGCGCATCCTCTGGAGCTATCCGGATGCGCCGGTAGCGCCGAACCCAACTTCCACTGCATTCGTGGGCCGTTACTACATCGGTATGAACGTGAACAGCGATGGAGTCGCCACGTTCGAATACGGCATCGCGCAAACTTTGAGCGCGGTGGTGGTGAACGCCTCGCCGGCCGAGCGGTTTGGGCCCGCCGATCCGGAGAGCAATTTCAACGCTGACGGCACTATCAGCATGGTCATCTCAGCGGACAAGGTCGGTGGGCCAATGCCCGGCGATCTGATCGGTGCACTTGTCGCGCGAAGTTATCCTGTGGCCCAGGATGTCACGCTGCGCGGCGACAGCGCCACGGACGTGGCCAGCCTCGGCAGTACGTACGCCCTCGTCGGCAACGCCTTCTGCGGATCGACCACCACATGCTTTGAAGAGGACGCTACGCAGATTGCGTACTCGTCCGGCTGGCATCAGGTCGTGGATTCCGACGCGAGTGGTGGTCACTTCCGCGTCAACCCGAACAAGAACGGCAGCGGCTCGCTGAAGCTCACGTTCAACGTGGCCGCTGGACGGACTGGCGCGCTGGTCTATCAGTTCGCGAAGAGCACGAAGGGAGGAACGGCGGACGTCTATATTGACGGCGTGTTCAAGTCGCAGATCGCATTCAATGCAAGCACCGGATCGCTCAATGACCCCGTCTTCGGCTTCAACGCTCGCTTCGGTGGTCTGCCGGCCGGACCACATACGTTCGAATTGCGCAACGTGAAAGGAGCGGTTTACGTGGACGGCTTCTGTCTCGAGAGTGGAGCTTCCACCGGCGCGCCAACAAGCGGACCGCAGTCGACTACCAGCGTGATCTCGAGTGTTGCTGCGCTCGGTTCATTGGTCCAGTCAGTCAACGCTCCCGCGGGCACGCAGTCGATCTCGGTTGTGGCAAGTGGCGACGGGCTGCTGCGTGTGATTCTTGTCGATCCGGCTGGTCTAACGCTGGCCACTGCTGATGGGGTTAACGGCGTGGCGGTTCTCGACACCACGGTCTCTCGAACCGGCGTGTACCAGGTGAAGGTGGTCAATCTCGGAACCAACCTCACGCAGACATGGGTGGCGGCAACGCCGTTCGGCACGCGCTGATGTGCGGCTTGGTCCACACCCGCGTGGCATTAGTTGTCCTCGGGATGTTTCTTTTGCTCGCGTCCGCGCAACGCGCGGACGCGCAGCGTCATAGGGATCCGTGCCGGTTACTCTCGGACGCGGAGGTGCGCGCGGTCCAGGGAAATGCGCCGGCACAGAAGATCCCGAGCGAACAGCCGACAGGGTCATTCCGATTCACGCAGTGTTTCTACCGGACACCGGAGTTGACGAACTCGGTAAGCGTTGCATTGGGCATCCCGCTTGCCACGGGCGGCAATCCTTCTGGACCACGGCAGTACTGGCAATCGCAATTCAATAAGGAGGAGAGCGAAGAGGCCAAGGCCGAAGCCGGCAGGAAGGAGAAGGAGCCGCCTAAGCCGGTGGCTGGCCTAGGCGACCAGGCATTCTGGGTCGGAGATCCAATGAGCGGGGCGCTTTACGTTCTGAAGGGCGAGGTTTTCCTTCGTCTGAGTGTTGGTGGTCCACCCGATCAGACTCAGAAGATCAAGCGCGCCAAGGCGCTCGCCGTTTACGCCTTGAAGCGGCTCGACACGGGTCCAGCCACAAAAAAGCACAAAAAGCACTAAGCATGTCCGATCGTTTTGTGCCTTTTGTGCTCCCTTGTGGCGGATCCTTTAATTGATCCTCACTGTTGCGGTTGCCGATCCTGAATTTCCAGCTTGATCGAAGCCCCGCACCATAATCGTGTACAGGTGACCGTCTTTGTCCGGACCGTTCTTCGTCGCCGGCAGGCTGAGCGTGAACGAGTAGTTCCCGTTTGCCTGCAAGGTAACTGGTCCACTCGGCTGCGTCACGCCATATTCGTCGATCACGCTGTAGCTTGCACTGTTGACTCCGCTCAGCGCGTCCGTCGCATTTCCGGAGATTGTGACAGTTACCGGCCTCGGGCCCTTCGCAGCAGTCGCTGGACTCGCCGTCGCCGTGACAAGCGGCGCAGTGGTGTCGATATTGACGGCCACCGAGTGCGTCGCTTCAGTGTGATTTAGATTGTCGACACTCCAGTAATCAACTGTATGTTGGCCAACGTTCGATAAGACAAACGGGCCGGCATAAGTTTGTATCGCCCCACCATCAATTCGGTAGAAGGAGTTTTGGACGCCTGAGAGATTGTCAGTAGCGTTAAGTGAAACCTGCACCGAGCTGCGATACCAGTTGTTCGTTCCGGCCGTGCCCGAAACAGATGCTTGAGTTACGGGTGCAGTCGTATCAATCTTCACAATCCTCGTTTGGTGTGTTTCCGTGTTGTCTGCCCGATCCACACTCCAGAATTCAACGGTGTGCACGCCATCGGTTGAGATTGAAAAAGTGGTGGTGTAAGTCTGCGCCGCGCCGCCATCGATCCGGTAGAAAGTGTTTGCAACTCCTGAGAGATTGTCCGAGGCATTTAGTGTTACCGAAACCGGGCCTGTAAACCACCCCGGGTTGCTATTTCCAGAAATTGTGGCTGAGGTTAACGGGGTGGTGAGGTCTATGTTCACTGCGGGCGAAGTGAACGTTGCGCTATTGCCTACCTTATCGGTGACGGTCACTTGTTGAGTCTGATTAGCACCTTCTGATGTGAAGTGCAGCGGGCTATCCGGGACAGACGATTGAACGCCCGACAAGTCGTCAGCAGTCGTGAATGAAAAATCGACTAGCGTGTTGTTCCAACCTGCGGCATTCGCCGCTGGCGTGAGACTGCCCCATGTCAGAGTCGGCGCCGTCGTATCGCCTTCATAGGCAACTAGAGTTGTGCTCGTAGGTACCACCAACAAACCTTCGGCGGCTGCGAAGCTGGTCAGCGGCTGCGAGACATTGTGCTCGTCAACGTAGGGTATGCTGGCGCCGGCTGTCGTGACCCAAACCTGCTGGCCGGTTGCGGCGTTGACGGCATACAGCTTTCCCTGCGACGAACCGACGTAAACATAGTCATTGACGGCAAGCACGGCAGATTGCAAATTCCCATCTCCGGCAAAGCTCCAGAGGACGGAGTTAGTGTTTACGTCGCGGGCCTGGAGTGTTCCAAACGTTCCGAAAGAATGTGGGCCGTTTAGAAAGAAGCCCCTGCTCCCTGAAAACACGGGAGTATTTTTTGCATTAAAGCTTCCGATAATCGTGCCTGTCTGACTGTCAAAGATAGTGTCGGAAAAGTCGCGGACATAAAGGCGCCCGTTGTAAAGCGCCGGCGTTCTGCCTCCACCTCCCGAGCAACCTGGCGAGTATTGCCAAATCTTCGAGCCTGTTGCGGGATCCAGCTTGTAAACGTTCGGACAAGCATACGAGACGTATACTCCTTCGCTCGTCACCGCCGGAGAACTCGTATCGCCATTGACCACGGATGAGGTCCATAACACAGCACCAGTAGTTGCGTTAACAGCGTAGACCTTTAGCGCACCGCTAACGTAGATTACACCCTGAAAAGCCGTCGGTGGCGCGTCCCAAATAGACTGGGGAAACTGGACGCTCCAAATCAGGTTACCTGTCGCGCCATCTAAGGCCCGCAACAAACCACTGCCGTTCAGCGCAAACACGCGGCCATTCTCGTAACAGGCCGCAGACCACCAGGAGTCTCCCCCGAGCGCGGACGACCATACGGTGGCGCCATTTGTCGCGTTCAACCCAAAGAGCGTCGTTCCCTGGCCCACGGCGTTCTTGATTATGACGTAAACCTTGCCATCGGCGATTAACGGATAAGAAATGGGTTGGCCGAAATTGACGACCCATCTCTGTTTGAGAGGCGGTATCAGGTGCTCAGAAGAAATAGCGCCTGTGTGGGTAGCGTTTATCTGAAAATTGCGCGCTTGCTCAGGGGGATCCTGGGCTCGGGCCATGGTTGCGAAGACAGTAAAGATCAATCCGAGGAGGAGGAGGAGGGATAGAGTTTGGTTTTTCATATCTTCACCGGTGTCGAAAACAGATTTGCTGAAACGAGGTTCTGGGCCAGGTTGAGAAACTATTGAGACTTAAGAAGACTGGGACTTCTTACCTTGGGATCCGGTTCTTACTAAAATTCCGGGACGAATGATAGGACTGCCAAGCCGGAAAAGCAATAAATTTTTCGATAACTTCAGCCGCAGATAAACACAAATAAACGCAGATCATTTGATCTGCGTTTATCTGCGTTCATCTGCGACTTTTCTTAATTCCCGTTAATTGCCCTCACGATTTCCGGAGCAGCCTCCGAATTCGCGGCGCGGCGGCGAGTGAAGGGGATCAGCATCGGCACTGATCGCCGGTAAGCCTCGTAAGACTCGCCGTGCTCGCGTGCCAGGTCCCGCTCCTCCAATTGAATTGCCACGAGGATGTAGGCGGTTGTCATGATCGAGAAGAGCAGGTGTGCGAACGTCATCGTCGGCGTGCTCCAGAACGCAAACAGCCAGCCCACGTAGAGCGGGTGCCGGACGAGACGGTACGGTCCCGGCGTCCCGAACTGAAGCGTCGTGTAAGGCCGGTCGCGCAGGTACAGCCACACTTGCCGCAGGCCGAAGAGATCGAAGTGATTAATCAGAAACGTGGAGACCAGCACCAGCGCCCAGCCGAACGCGAACATTGCGTACAGAACAACCCGCGCGAGAGGATCTTCGATGGACCACACAACACCACCTAGCGGCCGCCACTGCCAGAACAACAGAATCAGAGCGAGACTCGAAAGGAGGACGTACGTGGAGCGTTCCAGTGGGCGCGGCACAATGCGAGTCCACCATTCCTTGAACCACTTGCGCGCCATGACACTGTGCTGGATAGCGAATACTGTCAGCAGCGCCACGTCAATCGCGAAGGCGACTCCAAGTGATTCGCTCCGCTCGCCGTCCAGAGCCGTCGGCACGCCAAGGTTGCCGACAAAACCGATGGCATAGAGAAAGGTGGCGAAGAAGATCAGGTAGCTGACACTTCCGTAAGTGAAGAATGCGATTCGCTTAAACATAGCTATTTCTCCATCTGGCTGAGAACCGCCACGAAGAAGCAAAACCGGCACAAGTCAGCGGAAACGATTTTGGTGCTTCCTGGTGGCTAAAGTTTTTGTGGCAATGCATGCGGCATCATGAAACTGGGACGAGCCGTTGGCTATGGGAGTTTCGTCCCGGTTTGCGTATACTGCGCCGCACATGGCTGGGACATTAGTCCCGTTTCGCGCCCGGGGAGGGCCGGCTGATGAAGAAACCCACCCAGCGAATCCGGTACGTACGTACAACGGACGGAGTCCAACTCGCATGGGCCGAGGCGGGCGCGGGACCCGTGATGGTTAAGGCCGCGAACTGGCTCACCCACCTCGAGTACGAATGGGAGAGCCCGGTCTGGCGTCACTGGATACGCTTCTTCAGCGATCACTTCCACTTTGTACGTTATGACGAACGCGGTTGCGGGATGACCGATCCGAACGTCGGCGATCTCTCTCTTGAGCGCTGGGTTGCGGACGTGGAGGACGTGGTCGCGGCGGCCAATCTGCGCGAACCCTTTTCCATGTTGGGTATTTCTCAAGGAGCAGCAATCTGTGTGGCCTACGCAGTCAAGCACCCGGAACGCGTTTCGAAACTCGTTCTGTATGGCGGGTACGCACGAGGGCCATTTCGCCGCGGCGACCCCAACCGGGCGAGCTTCTACCAGGCAATGATTGATCTCGTTCGTCTGGAATGGGGCAGCGATAATCCCACCTTCCGCCAGGTCTTCACCTCGCGTTTCATCCCCGAAGGAACTGACGAACAGCTAGACTGGTACAACGACCTTTGCCGGAAGACACTTCCGCCTGAAATCGCCGCACGACTCCTTGAGTCGCGGGCGGGGCTTGATGTTACTGCGCTGCTCGGGGAAGTGCGGGCGCCAACCCTTGTGCTGCACGCGCGCGGAGACGTTGTGGTTCCGATTGCAGAAGGTCACATCCTGGCCGCGGGGATCCCGGGCGCACGGTTCGTGGAACTCGACTCAAAGAACCACATCGTTCTTGAGCACGAAGCAGCCTGGGAACGCTTCTGCGATGAAGTGTTGGAGTTCATTGGATTGAAGGGTGCGGTCCGCGGCGAGGATGCCGCGTTCGCTGCACTCTCGCCGCGAGAGCGCGAGGTGCTGAGGCTGATCGCGGAAGGTCTGGGTAACGCACAGATCGGAGAGCAGTTATCAATCAGCGAAAAGACGGTCCGCAATCACGTCTCAAATCTTTTCGACAAGCTTGGCGTGTGGACGCGCGCCCAGGCGATCGTCTTTGCGATTGAGCGTGGATTCAAAGGATGAAAGGTCCTCACGAACCTAACCATATAGTCACTAAGACACAAATCAGTAATTAACTTTGTGTCTTTGTGGCTTAGTGGTTCTTCACCGAAACTATTATTTCGCGCTCGCACCGAACGAGTACAACGCATTACGTGTTCGGATGTAGAGATTGCTGCCCGCGATCGCAGGTGTGGCCCAAACCTCTTCATCCAAATCGTTCATGGCGAGAATTTCCCACTGTGCATCGGCTTTAAGCACCGTCACTTTGCCGCTCGCGCTGACGAGAAAGATCTTGCCATCCGCGGCGACAGGCGAGGCGTAGTATTCCTCGAGTGCATCGGGCGTACGACCCTGTTTTAGAACAGCTCCAGTCGCCGGATCGAGACTGGAAACAATCCCGCCCTCTTTCATCAGATACATCACGCCGCGGTAAATCAACGGCGCAGGTATGTTTGGGTAAGCTTTCTTCACGCGCCAGGCAACGTTCGAAGACGTGACGTCGCCCTGACCTGCTAAACGAACTGCTGTCAGTCCGTGGCCCAACGTAGTCGAATTGCGCACGAAGTCGTACTCGGCACGCTCGATGTAGCCGTCATTATTAGCGTCCAACCAGCCAAAGTGCTCGGAGGCTTCCTTTTGCGACTTCATCTCGTCACGGTGAACTCGTTGGTCCTTATCGCTGTCGTATTGTTTCAGAGTTTCCTCGAAGGGTGGAAAAAACGGTTCATCAGCTCCCTCCGCGTTCACGTAGACCATGTCTGTTCCAACGACCGGCACACCTTTCGGATACGAACCGATTTTATTCACCCACCACAATCGTTCGCCCTTATCCAGAGAATATGCATCGACGGTCTGTGAACCGAGGACGATCACTTGTGCTGGTCCATCCTTTGGCCTGTAAATGGCTGGAGTAGAATACGCCTCAAAGTTCGGCCGGCTCGTCTTCCAGATTTGTTTTCCATCGCGCGTATCGATAGCAATGATGAAAGAATTTGTTCGGTGATCACACACCATCACCAGGGTGTTACCAGCAAGCACGGGCGATCCACCCATGCCGTAGAAGCTATTGAAAGGTCCTAACGGCACTCGCCATCGTTCCTTGCCGTCTGGTCCATAAGAGATCAATCCCAGTTCTGCAAAAAACACGAACACGTTCTTTCCGTCGCTAACCGGACTCGGCGAGGCTGCATCATTCGCTTTAAAGATCGGCATATGTCGTGCCCGTACAACATCGCGACGCCATAAAACTTTTCCTGTCTTTCGATCCAGAGCGAGTGTGATCAGTTTGTCGGCTTCGCTCGCGGTCAGAAATACGCGGTCGGCAGTCACTACCGGAGATGATCGTGCGAAGGGTACGGGTGTCTTCCAAACGAAATTCTTCGTCGAACTAAACTCAGCGGGCAGCGCAAAGCCCTCGGCAACGCCGGTACCGTTTGGTCCACGAAATTGCAACCATTCATTGGTCTTGGCTTCGGAAGTCTTGTTGCTCTGCTGCGCGTTTACTGACGAGGGGGCGACGGCAAATAACGCGATCGCGATAAACAAAAGTGGGAGTGATCTTTTGACTTTCATATTTTGAATCGTGCTTAGAGGAAGTCCGAACCGCACGTCCTTTCGAGGCAAAAAAATTCTGGGACTCGGCTGCTAATTCTCGCTCAGTTGTTATACCTAGGCAACTAAATTCAACGCGTGAGGCACGGATTTCTAAGGAGCGCTGCGTTGACGCTTTACCGTCGCACAGCGGTCATGGTCAGACCTGAGAAGTCGAACGCTCAAACGGGTACTGCAAGCGCACTTTGACTGATGGCCCAACTCTATCAAGCCTTCCTTGGTCTATGAAAGTTGACTTGCCGCTTCCTAGATGCGTCCAAGAAGCAGCAGAATCAATACAATCACAAGGATGAGCCCGATACCACCGCTCGGCCAGTAACCCCAGCTTCTGCTATAAGGCCAGCTTGGGACTGCGCCAATCAACAGAAGAATCAAAATTATTATCAGAACTAATCCCATGAGATTTCACCTCCCTTGGCACTCAAACAAGTTCATCGTCTGTTCCGTTTCCATTCAACTTGGACCTTAAGACTTGTTGATTTCACGCCCAGTGTTCTTAAACCTGCCGGGATATAACGCAGTTGTGATGATCGAAGCAAGCAGGATGCCGATCTCTCGTTCTTTTAATGGACATAGGTGCTGAAGTAGTTCACGCAAAGGCGCAAAGAAGAATAGAACTGTTCCTTTGCGGCTTTGCGTCTTCTTTGCGTCTTTGCGTGAAACTATCTCATAAAAGACCCTGGACGAGACTATTGAGGCTTTCGGCCAGGCGTCGGTACTGCTCCGGCATCGTC